>DCFV01000188.1:31071-50706 GCA_002314435.1 Acidobacteriaceae bacterium UBA1795
CAATCCGGACGCCCTTGCGGCGGCTCGCGACCGGCTCATCGTCGCGCTGGATGTGCCGGGCGCGGCCGCAGCTCTTGAGCTTGCGGACCGGCTGGAAGGGACCTGCCGCTGGCTGAAGGTGGGCCTCGAACTCTACGTTGCGGCCGGTCCATCGGTGCTGGAGCCGTTGTTGGCCCGCGGCTACTCCATCTTTCTCGACCTTAAGCTTCACGACATTCCCAACACCGTGGCTGGAGCAGTACGGTCGGCAGCCGGGCTCGGCGTAGGTATGCTGACAGTCCACGCCGGGGGAGGACCTGCAATGCTGGCTGCGGCACGCGAAGCGCTCGCCGGCACACCCAACCCGCCCGAACTGCTGGCAGTAACAGTCCTCACCAGCATGGACGCGGCTCAGTGTGCGGCCGTGGGCGTGGCCCAGCAGCCCGCCGCACAGGTCGAATTGCTCGCGCGTATGGGTCTTGCCTCCGGTATCCGCGGGTTCGTCTGCTCCCCGCAGGAGGTTCGTACGTTGCGCCAGATCACCGGCCCTGAAGGCGTGCTGGTAATTCCAGGCATCCGCCCGGCGGGCGCTGACGTCGGCGACCAGAAGCGCATCGCCACCCCCGCCGACGCGCTGCGCAAGGGTGCCAGCTACCTGGTGGTCGGACGACCGATCACTCAGGCGCCCAGCCCGGCAGAAGCAGCCTCGGCAATTGTGCAGGAAATGTCCGAGGCGATTGCCTCCTGACGCAGCAAAGCCCGGCATTATGCCGGGCTTTGAGCGGTGCCACACTTCACCGATCGCTTAAAGCTTCTCGTAGAAGTCGCAGACCGAGCAGGAGATATAGACTCCGCCCGGGACGCCGCGCTCGCGGTCCTTCACGCGCTTGACGATACGCGTCGGCTTGCTGCACTTCGGACAGTCGGTGGACTTCGTCGTGTCCATTACCTTCTTACGATCACCGGTCTTGGCAATTTTGGCCATGGTGCTGGGTTTCTCCTTCGTGGGGTGTCTCTGCTCACACGCGCAACTGGGCTGCGCGCGGCTTCAACGGCGCGGTCATGCACTCACCTCATGCTGACGATTGTCTGCCGGGAGAAAGCGGGACTCGCTCCTTCCAGTTTACAACAAAACGCACTTCCTATTGAGGCTGGCTGGGCTGCGAGGCGGGATTGGTCGGAGCCGGCTGAGACGACGTATTGGGAGCCGGCTGCGCAGCCGTGGATGGCGTTGCTGGTGTCCCTGTTTCCGAACCGGTCGAGTTATCCTGTGCCTCAGATTTATCGTGATGCGCCACCGGGTGCTCGTCCGGCCCCTGCTTCGGGAACTGAACGGGCTTCATCTCGCCCTCCCGGTTGCGCCTCGGATCGTCCACCGGAATTGTCTCTCCCGGTTTCTTCAGACTAGGTGGTGCGGCCGGAGCCTGCCGGTCGGGATCACGCACCACATCACCCATCTCGACGGTGCGCGTAGTCGCATCGGGCACCAACGGCGTGCCATCGGTGCGCATCAGGCCATCCACTTCGTCCTTGGTGAAAATCACCGGCGGTTTCCCCATCTTGGCCACCTCGACGCGAATGACGCGGTTGCCGTTGATGCGCACAAACTTCACGTCCTCCGGCGGTTTGCCGTAGATCCACTCCTCGAACGGCATCTGGCCGTCCATCTCGCGAACCTTGCGCATGGGCTGGCCCATGGCAAACAGCACCATGTCGGTGCTCATGCCGACGAGCACAGTGTGGTCAAGGATGGCAGCCTTGAGCTGAGGCGGCAGAGTGTCAGTAAACGCCTGGATCGGCGTCTTGACCTCAAAGGAAATGAGCGGCCCCAGCAGCGCCTCTACCTGCTTGCCCGTCAGTTCAGGCACATGGTCTTTGAATGTGAGGGTCAGGCGCGCGCCGGTCGGCTGTTGCCCGTCATCTTGCGTCACCGGCGCCATCTGGGTTCCGGTGCCGATCTGAATATGCCGGAGGAATCGGTGCTTCACATCCGGTCCGCCATTCAACGACAGGATGATCTTGTTCTTTTCGATCTTGATGTCGGTGATGGCGACCCGGTCACCGGGCTTGGCCGAAAGCCCCTCAGAAGTGACCATGGCCAGATACGGTTCGCCGGCTGGCTCCAGTTTGCCATTAGCCGCCAGCGTAAGCCCTTTGTGTCCCCGCGGGAACGGGCGCATGGCGAATCCCTGGTCGGCCTGCAGGAAACGGATCAACTCAAGACGCGCTCGCGGATCGAGCGGAGACTCGGACAGCTCAATCTTGGTGGGCACGATCTGCGCGAAACGCCGGTCTACCATGCTGATCTGCCCTGGATTGACGGGGTTACCGCTGTTATCGATGGTGATGACCTGGGCTCCGACCGGGACAGCCGAGGATGCCGCTATGAGGAGCGCACAGGCCAGCAAACGCCATACCCCTCCCCCAGCCTTAAGGCCGACGATCCGCTGCCTTCCCCGAAATGAGCCCACATGCCGCATGGGAGCCCTCCCATGGATGCCCTAAGAATGGCGCAAAGCCGCGCCCGCTTCAAGTCCCGGCGGAAAATTAGTTTTGATACTGTGCTGCGGCGGATTTGCGCGCGTCCTTCAGTGCGCGTTTGGGGGAGTGTCAGGCACGGAATCCGCGGGTGGCGCGGGCGCGGCGGGCAAAATCTGCACCAGCGGCGCCGGGGCTGGCGCGGCCGCTCCCATGGCAGTCTCATGCTGGCGCCGAGCAGCAGCATCCAGGTCGACGGCAATCCCCCCCGGCACAAAAACCGGGACGTTATAGCGAAAATCGAGGTCGCGCGTCAGGCGATAAACTACTGGAATTGTTGCCAGAAGCACAAGAAGCGCGAGCCAGCTGGCGTCGAGGCCGTAGCCCCCACCGGTGAGCCAGAACGGCCCCATCGGGTCTCCCTCAATCACCGGCGAATGGCTACTGACGCCGCTGACCGCCAAGCCGAACAACAGAGCGCGGCTGGCCTTCCAGGCAAAGTTGATGCCCCAGCTCACCCAGAGCGCTCGGGTACGCACATAGGCCATCGACAGGACGAAGCTGAAGACAATGGAGACCCCCAGAGAAATATGGGTGGTTCCCGGCTGGAGCGTCTGCACAATGGCGTAAAACACGGCAAAGCCTATGCTGGCGCCGATCGACCCCACCACCGACTCAAAGCGTTGGAAGCCATAACCGCGAAAGGCGACCTCTTCGACCATGGCAGCCAGCGCGAAGAACACGGCATCTGCCACGAGCCAACCCCAGGCAGACAGATGGGTGGAGAGGATGATCGCGATGCCGCCGAACAGTGCCAGCGGCAGCACGCAGATGACCGTAGCACCCCAGCCGACGGCCATACCCAACCCTGCTTCCGCGCGCCAGCCTGCGCGCAACGGCAGGCCCTGTGCGGCCACCGGGTTTTGCTGTCTGTCGAACACAAGCCCGAAGGCGGCGAACACAACAATCAGCAGAAAAAGAAAAATGGCCTGATCGGCCAGCGGAAACCACGCCTGGCTCACCAGACTTGCCGCAGCACGATGGGCAGTCGAGCGCGCCAGAAAGAAGAACAGGACAGCTACGACGAATTCCAGGTAGGCGCGCAGACGACCGCCCGTTGTGGACGGCGCGCTCATTGTGCGGCTCCCGACCGGTGCAACTGCGGATTCCAATTCTTCTCAGCGGGGGATGGGGAATTCGCCACCGGATCTAACCTTCCGTATAGAACTGCGCCATATTGCGGAATTTTTCCTGACGCGCTTCTATCAGCACACTCACCGGAACTGCCTTGAGCTCAGCCAGATGCTTCTTGAGTGCGGTGCCCAAACTCCCGGCCCCGGCTTCGGCATCTAGATGCGCTCCACCCTCAGGTTCGCTGATGATCTCGTCCACGCAACCAAGCTTTTCTACCTCGGGGGCCGAGATCCGCATAGCTTCGGCAGCCAGCTGCTTCTGGTTTGCGTCGCGCCACATAATGGCCGCGCAGGACTCGGGGGTAATGACGAAATAAAGCGCGTTCTCCAGGATCAGCACGCGGTCGCTGACGGCCAGGGCCAATGCGCCGCCCGACCCGCCTTCCCCGGTAACTACGGAGATCGTTGGCACACGCAGACGCGCCATTTCGCGAATGTTGCGCGCGATGGCTTCAGCCTGTCCGCGTTCCTCCGCACCGAGGCCGGGATAGGCACCGGGCAGATCGATGAAGCTGATTACTGGGCGCCCAAACTTCTCGGCAATCTTCATGCAGCGCAGCGCTTTGCGGTAGCCCTCAGGATGCGGCATGCCGAAGTTGCGGCGTACGCGTTCCTTGGTGGTGCCGCCCTTGCGGTTGCCGATGATCAGCACTTCCTCATCGCCCAGCCGCGCCATGCCGCAGGCCACGGCTTCGTCGTCGCCGAAGGCGCGGTCCCCGTGAATCTCGCTGAAATCCGTAAAGATCCGCTCGATGAAGTCCATGGGATACGGCCGCTGGGGATGGCGCGCCTTCTCGATTCTGGTCCACGCGGGCGAAACCGCCCGCACCTCTGGAGTTTTACCTGTTGCCTGTTCGCTCATCGCTCACTTGTGCTGCAGACCGGAAACGGCCGGCGGCGGCACACAAGTGATTCTAAGGGCAGTAGCCGGAAGGGACAAATCTTCTTTCCGCGCCGGATGCACTCGGCGGCTGCCAGCGGCTTGTATAGTCTTCCTAATTCCCTTCGCCGCGCGCCTTGAGCGCGCAGCCCGATGGAGACCATGAGCCCTTCGCGCAGAGAGTTTGTTGCCCTTGGAACGCTAGGAACACTCGGATCGCTCGGCTGGCCGCCCATCGGCCTGCCAGCGCAGACGCCAGCCTCTGCGCAAAGTCCGGATACCCCGCCCGGGGCTCCGCCGGTTGCAGGGACAGGACCCGGTATAGGCCCAGAGGTAACCGAATCCACCTTGGCCGCGGCCGAAAAGCTGGTCCAGGTGGAGATGAAACCAGCCGACCGTGCGCAGGCGGCAGGCAACTGGCGCAGCGCGATGGCGCCCGTTTACGAGCGCCGCACCGGCCCGCGCAAAGTGCCGCTGGAGCCGGAAACTGCGCCTGCTTCTCTATGGAATCCAGCGATCCCGTGCGCTCCGCTCCGAAAATCGGACACCAGCCATTTCGCGCGCAGTATCGACCCGCATCCGCCGTTGCCGTCCAGCGACGTCGACATTGCCTATGCGCCTGTGGCGCATTTGTCGCGTTGGATCGAAAGCCGCCAACTCACCGCAGAGCGGCTTACGAAGATTTACCTCGACCGCATCGATCGCTTCGACCCCAGACTTCGCTGCGTAATCACCCAACCTCGCGAGCACGCGCTCGAACAGGCACGCCGCGCCGATGCCGAGATCGCACTCGGCCATTATCGCGGACCGCTGCACGGGATACCTTGGGGCGCGAAAGATCTGCTCGACACTGCGGACATCGCCACCACCTATGGTGCGGAGCCTTTCCGCAACCGCGTGCCCGCAGCTGACGCCGCCGTGACCGCGCGCCTGAACGCAGCCGGAGCGGTACTGATTGCAAAGTTAAGCATGGGCGCTCTGGCGCTGAACGATGTGTGGTTTGGCGGCCAGACGATGAATCCGTGGCTGCCGGAAGAAGGATCTTCCGGCTCTAGCGCGGGCCCCGGTTCCGCCACTGCGGCAGGACTCGTCGCCTTCGCCATTGGCAGCGAAACTGACGGAAGCATCGTAAGCCCATCCATGCGCTGCGGCCTGACAGGGCTGCGGCCCACCTTCGGCCGCGTGCCGCGCACCGGCGCCATGACGCTCTGCTGGTCCTTGGATAAGCTCGGCCCCATGGCGCGGAGTGTTGAGGACACAATGCTCGTGCTGAACGCAATCAGCGGCCCTGACGCTGGCGATCTATCCTCGGTGCCCAGCTCGCTCAACTTCGACGCCAACGCCGAAGTCAGGGGGCTGCGTGTCGGCTACTTCCCTGCCTGGATGCAACAGAGCCCGGCCACTGACGTGGACCGCAAGGCTCTCGCCACGGTAACGGCGCTCGGCATGCAACCCGTCGAAGTGTCACTACCCGACTGGCCGTACGGCTCATTGCAGGTCATTCTGTTAGCCGAATCCGCCGCTGCATTTGAGGAGTTGACACTTAGCCATGGCGTGGATGCACTCCGCATGCAGACGCCGGACTCCTGGCCCAATACCTTCCGCCAGTCGCGCTTCCTGTCTGCCGTCGACTTTGTGCAAGCCGACCGCCTGCGGCGCAAAGTGGCACGGGAGATGGCACGAATCTTCTCCAGCGTTGACCTCTTGCTGGTTCCCTCGCTGCGCGACGAAATGCTCACGCTCACCAACTTCACCGGACACCCTTCGCTCACGCTGCGCGCAGGATTCGTTGAGGTGGCGGGAGCACGCAGCGACTGGGCGCCTGACCCGGCACATCCCCTGCCGAAGTTCTCACCTCCACGCCGCGTACCGCATGGCATCACGCTCATTGGCAAACTGTTTGACGAAGGAACGCTGGCACAGGCTGGCCTCGCGCTGGAGAAGGCCTTCGGCGTTGTCTCAGAGCGACCGCCCGAGTTCTAACGCTTCGGCGAGGCCTCCTGCTGCGCTTTGTCAGTGCGATAGGCGCGCCAAAAGGCCTCAGCCACCTGCGGACCGATATCCGGCGATTGCGGGCCGCGCCCTTTCTGAAAGATATGGCTGTAAAGCATGGGCCCAAGCAACAGCGCGATAGCCACTTCTGTGTCGACCGCGCGCAGTTGGCCCTGCCGGATACCCCGGCGCAGGATCTGCTGAATGCACTGCCGCGCCGGCTGCATCACGCGATTCCGCCATGCCTGCCCAAATTCCTGATGTACGGCTGAGTAAGCTATCAGCGAAGGCGTAAGCCGCGTGCGTGCCCGCTCAAACTCGTCGGGCGGCCGGCGCGTGAGGACTGTAATCAAGTCGCGGCACAGATCGCCGCTGTCGATGTCCTCTGGCTCACGATCCAGCCCGTGCACCAGCTCCATTACTTCCAATAGCAGCGCTTCTTTGTCGGTCCAGTGGTTGTAAATGGTGGCCTTGCTCACGCCCGAGGACTGGGCAATCGCATCCATGCTGGTAGCGTCGATGCCGCGCGCGCCGAAAAGCTCAAGCGCGGCGCGAAGCACTTTTTCGTGAGCCTGACTGCTACGCGTGCGAGCCATGGTCAAATCTCGATCTTGGAGAAGCGATAGGCGCCAACTGCGAGCAACACCGCTCCCACAGCCGCAAGCACTGCAAGATCCACCAGTGGGTTGAACGCCGACTGGCCCAGCAACATCGCCCGCATGCCATCAATGCCGTAGGCCAACGGATCGAGGTGCGTTACGAAAGTCAAGACAGGCCCCAGGCCGACCAGCGGAAACATGGCGCCGGAAAGAAAATAGATCGGCATTACCAGAAAATTCATGATGAGCTGGAATCCCTGCATGTCCTGGAGACTCGAGCCGATGGCAACGCCTAGCGCTGAGAATACAATCGCGATCGCCACCATGAATCCAAGCGCCAGCGGCACGTTGATCAAATGCGCAGGGCGGAAGCCTGCAATCATGCTGATGACCGTGACCAGTAGGCCCTGAATCACCGCGACCGTTGCTCCGCCGAGGGTGCGGCCAATCATGATCTGCAGACGCGAGACTGGAGCAACAAGCGTCTCCTTCAGAAAGCCGAACTGACGATCCCACAACAGCCCAAGGCCAGAGAAGATGGACGAGAACAGAACTGACATGCCAATGACGCCGGGGGCGACAAACTGCAGATAGTCTCCGTAGCCCGCTCGCTTGAAGACCGGGCTGAGGCCGAAGCCAAGAACCAGAAGATAGAGCATCGGCTGGCCCAACGAAGCCACGATCTGCGCATGCGAACGCACGTAGCGCTTCAGTTCCCGCAGCCACAGAATGTAGATCGCACTCATCGTCTGCCTCCGCTCCACATCTTCGCGAACTGGCGTATCTGGTCGGTTGGGCTCGCGCTCTCATCCCGAATCGTCGATCCGGTGAGGGCGAGGAACGCGTCCTCCAGGCTTGCAGTGCCGGTCTGCTCCTTGATGGCCTGCGGTGTGCCCTGCGCGATCAGCTTGCCGTGATCAATGACGCCGATGCGATGTGCCACGCGGTCGGCCTCATCCATGTAATGCGTTGTGAGGAAGACGGTCACGCGCTCACTCTCGTTGACGCGCTTCACGTGCGACCAAAGCTGGTTGCGACTCTGTGGATCTAAACCCAAGGTGGGCTCGTCGAGGAACAGGATTTTGGGGGTATGCAGAAAGCCGCGCGCAATCTCAAGTCGCCGCTTCATGCCGCCGGAAAACTTCTTCACCTGCTCGTTGCGGCGATCCCATAGTTCAAACAGCTTGAGCAGTTCCTCACTGCGAGCGCGGCCTACCTTACGCGGCACGTGGTACAGCACGCCATGCACTTCCATGTTTTCCCACGCCGTCAGGTCGCCGTCGAGGCTCGGATCCTGGAAGACAATGCCAAACCGCTTACGCGCTTCGTTCTGGTGGGTACTTGGGTCAAGCCCGTCGAGTTGAATGGAGCCGCTGGTGGGATGCAGCAGCGTAGTCAGCATCTTGATTGTGGTCGTCTTGCCCGCGCCATTGGGACCAAGGAAGGCAAAGATCTCGCCCTCGGCCACCTCGAACGAAACATCGTTCACCGCGGTGAAAGACCCAAAGGATTTGGCCAGATTCCGTACGCATATCACGGATTAACCTCTTCCGAAAATACTGAACGGTTTAGTTCAGTATTGTCAAGGAGAGCACTCCATAATGCTGCAACAGGAATGCTTCCGGATTCCCGCTTCGGCTTAAATTACTCCCGCTGGCCGTCCTCCGCCACTGTCGGAGCCTCCGTCGAAGGCTCGTTCGTCTCCACTGCAGCAGCTTCCTCTTTCTCAACCGACAAAGCCTCCGCCTCTGGCTCCTCTGCCGTTATCGTCTGATCCTGCTTGGCAAGCAGGTCCACGCGATAGCCGACCGATGTCGCTTCATCGAGTGCGGCCTGTATCTTGGCCGCCAGCAAGGCCAGAGCGTTAACAGCGGGAGTACGCTCAACGGCCACGCGCAACAATTCCGGCAATTGCAGCCACCAGAGCAACTCCACCAACGGCTCATGGACCAGATACTCATGGTCTTCGGCCGCATGCACGCCGCTAAGCCAGCGCACATCGGGGTCCGACCACAGCGCCGGCGGGATAAGTGACTCTTCCCTGGCCTTCTCAAGTTCCTCAACCGGCACACTGACCTCTGTCCCTGCCTTCGCGGATGCCGGCTCCGCAGGACCGGCCTCCTCCTTGGCAACGCCTGCCTTGATCAGCAGCAGCACCTTGATGCGAGCGGCTGCGCGCCAACCATTCTCTCCTTCCATGCCAAGCGCCTGGAATGCCTGAGCCATAGGCTCGCGCAGGCGCAGTCGGTCAAAGAGTGAGAGCGCAGCCTGGATGGTCTTCTTCCGATCCACAAATCGCGCCACTTCTTCCAGCGCGCCCCATGCCAGAACCGGTCCCCAAAGCCAGATCGCTGTCTGCGACGGGCTCGCACTCGGCAACACTCGCCGCGTCGAAGCCGACCACACGCCTGGGAAGAGCCTCTCCACGAGCGGCAGGCGCATCGCAGCACGGACACTCGCACGGAACTCCTCGGCACAGTCAAGGGGATCAGCGTGCACATGCAGCACTGCCTGCACTGAACGCAGAAGCGCCTCAGCGCGCTGCCAGAGGATATCCCACAGTTCGACCCGTTCGCGCGCTGTCTTCTTCTCGGCACCCATCGTCAGGTGCGGCTGCTCGGCAAGAGACGCCACGGCACGAACCATTTCTGGATCGAGTAGCGAGCGCAACGCATTGTGCACAGGCTCAAGTTCGAGCAGCGCCAAGGCCTCGTCCAGGCTGGTAACGCCGCGGCCGCCCAGTTGATCGCAGAGCCTATCCCAAGGCTTCTCCGCCGTAGAGCGCAATTCGCGCCAATCGAGAAACACGTGGCACTGGTAGGCATGCAAGGTAAAAGAAAGGCCGCGCTCGGCAAGGTCATTGGCGCGGCGAAGATATTCGAGCCCCGTAAGCGAATCACGCCAGGCGAGAATCACGCCGTGGTCACCGGTAACCCCGAGCCCTTCGCGCAGACGCCGTTGACGAAGCTGCGAACTCGCTTTGTCGGCATATGCAGCAGACAGATTAATGGTGCCGTGCGCAGTTCCGTAGCGGTTGTTGTAGACAACGAGTGCCCGTTCGCCGCCGCTGCGGTTCGAGTAGACAAAAACATTCTCGTCAACTGAGCCAGACGGCTCGAAAAAATCGTAGAGCAGAAAGTCGCTGCTCTCTGCAAAGAGCCAGCGCTTCTTGAGCAACGGAGCTATCTCACGCTGGTGGCGTTCCACGAGCCAATGATTAGGCCACTCTTCGTAGCGCGGACGCTGGTACTCCATGCCGTACTTCTCGGTGTAACCCTCCACCTGGCCATGGCCAAACATCGGCAGGCCGGGCAGCGTGGACATGACCACAGCGACGCCGAAGCACTTGTCGCCTGTACCGAATTGATCGATCGCTGTGCGCTCATCGGGATTGCTCATGAAGTTTACGTAGCGCTTCATGATGTCCGGGTCGAACTCTAGCGTGTTCTTGATGACCGAGCGGTACTTCGCGTTCTCCTCGTCGCGCATCATGTTCATGAACGCGCTGTTGTAGACACGGTGCATGCCCAGTGTGCGGACAAAATAGCCTTCCATGAGCCAGAAGGCCTCGGCCAGCAGCAGAGTGCCCGGCACCTCGGCGGCCACACGGTCTACCACGTCGCGCCAGAACTCCTGCGGCATGATGCGGTTAAACTCCTCGTCGCTCATGCTGTACTCAGCGCGCGAAGGAATGGCGCCGCTCGAGCCCGGCCCCGGGAACCAGAGTCGATGGAAGTGGCGCTTGGCCAGAGTCATGGCTGCATCAAATCGAATGACCGGAAACAGCCGCGCCACGTGAAGGATGGTCTGGATCACCTGCTCACGCACTGCAGGATTCAGGTAATCCAGCTGCGCAGTGTCGTTCCACGGGAAGCTGGTACCGTCGTTGCCATGATAGATGTAACGCGTCTCGCCACTCGAGCGGTCACGGCGGCGGAAGACTACTGCCGCATCGGTCTGCTCAAAGTAGTGGTCTTCAATCTTGATCTCGACACGGCCATCACTCGAGAGATCCGGCCCGTCAAAGCGGTAAGCCGGATACGGCGGATGCTCGCGCGCAATGAACCACTCCGGATGTTCGACAACCCACGGCGAATCGATGCCCATGTGATTGGGCACCATGTCGCTGGCAAGGCGAATGCCCTTATGGTACGCACGGTCGCGCAGATTAATGTAAGCCGGCTCGCCACCAATATCATCTGCAATCCGGTAATCGTAGAGCGAGTAGGCCGATGCCACTGCATCTGTGTTGCCGCAGAGTTGCTTGATGGTCTTCGAAGCGCGGCTGCGCTCCCACACGCCAATCAGCCAAAGCGAGTTCAAACCGCGATCGGCGAGTGTCTGGAGTTCCTCGTCGGGAATCTCGTCGAGTCGACGGATGGGACGGCCGTACTGTCTGCTGAGCTGCGCCAGCCACACATAGGTACTCTTGGCGATGAGCACCGTGCTCGGCATCCACGCTGTATCGGCGCTGAACTTTTCGTACTCGTAAGCGGGATCACCAAAGACCGGCACATCGGACCGGCTGACAATCGAGGGCCACTGTTGCTCGCCGCGTTCGCGGCGGCGACGTGCTGCAGCCTCGGCGGCGTCACGCGCCTGTGCGGCGGCAGGGTTGTACTGCATCCAGATGGCGAGCTCTTCTTCGCGCAGTATCTCCCCCGCAATCTGCAAAATGCGGTCGAGCGAGTCGCCAAGCAGCGACTTCCAAAGTTTGCGAATAAGCGAGAGCTGCTCGCTGAGCGAGAGCGGCGCACCGGTAGCCGGCGCGCGCAACAGTTCTAGCAGATTCACCTTCCCTGCGCCCTCAAGCGGAATCAACGGCCGCGTAGCGAAGTAGTTCGGGAGTTCCTTGGTCACCTGCTGATAGACGGTCTTCTCGGCAAGCGGCTTCTCCTCGAACAGTTCCTCGAATGGCTTGAAGGCTTCGTTACGGTTGGCCGTCCATAGCATCAGCAGCTCTTCCAGCGCGGCGGCACGGTGCGGCATGCCCGCGGTGGAACCCTTAAGCCACTGGCGAGGGGTCTGCTGACCGCGCATCACGGCCAGTCCCGGGAATTGCTCGACGAAAGTGACAAGCAAACGGTCAAGCTTGTCGGATCCGACCTGCGTGCTGAACCAGTCCAGGGCCGCAGTCATGACTTCGGGGTCAAACTGCTTGCGGTATTGTTCCATGACGGCGTGGCTGGCCTCGTCAATGAGGCCCATGGCGAACAGAGCTCCTGCATGCACAGCGCGGTCAGGATGATGCGCTGCATCGCGCACCCCATTCATGCGATGCGCGAAGGTGCGGCATGCATCCAGGTCAGCAAAGACCACGTTGCCATTGAAGGAAAACAGTGATTCGGCAAACCGATAGCGCTCACGCGCCGCCCGTGCGATATGAAATTCCATCATCATGCAGCCGAACTCCCTAAACGTACTTTGCGCTGCCCAGCGTTCGCCGACTCAATCAAGTGACCGCTGTTTCGTCTGTTGGTGCTTCCGTGGCCGACTTCGGTCAAAGGGTAAAGTATCACCCAATGCGCCACTGACGCTGCACTCGAGTTGTACCGGTACTCAACGATGATGCAATGTGAGAGCGTCGCATCGTGACAAAGACCTACGTCGAGCCTTCATTTCATGCATTACCCCTTGGTTTGATCCGACTAACCTTCATTGTTACATATACTTAATGAACATCCACGACGAACACCGCGCTGGCCAAGTCAGTGCTTCAACTGGCGTTCGTCTGCGCCTCGCTGCTGGCCATTCCCAGCACTGCACTCACCCGACGCAGAATACGTGTAATCATTTCCTCTCCCTCTCTCCATCCCGTAAAAGACAAAAAATGCCCTGCACTTGTGAGTGCAGGGCCAGGTCCACGAGCGGCTTTCAGTGCGGCATCTGCCTGGAGATGACGGCAGGACCTCGCCTGATTTCAGCTTGGGTGGCGACAAAGCCCAGGCTGCGCGAAAGTGTGCAGGAGACAAACGCCCCTTTTCTGCATCCGTCACCTTCCGAACCACAGGCACGTGCTACCCCAGATCGCACGTGCCCGGCTGTTCGCCCGTCATCGACGGTCAGACGGAATGGCGCGAGGCGCCGGCGTTAGTTTCAGAAGCTGAAGCTCATCTGCAGATCGATGCTGCGATT
Source organism: Acidobacteriaceae bacterium UBA1795 (assembly GCA_002314435.1). Taxonomy (GTDB): domain Bacteria; phylum Acidobacteriota; class Terriglobia; order Terriglobales; family Acidobacteriaceae; genus Telmatobacter. The sequence goes on from DCFV01000188.1 coordinate 44,328, forward strand.
GGCGGCTGGCGACGAGAAGAAGCCTCCGGCCAGTGAGTTGGATTCACCAAACATCGGCGAACTGAGTACGCTCACAGGGGTTCCCAGATTCACTTTGTTCAGCACGTTGCGCGCCATCACGGCAAAATTAAGCGAGTAACGCCGCGGTGCCTCCTGGTCCATACGCTGTGGTCCGCGGTTGCTGCTCAGGCCGCCCGGCCCCAGACCGCCTCCACCGGGTCCACCGCCGCCCGGCCCGCCACCGCCCGGAGGCGGGCCACCTGGACCTCCCGGGCCACCCACTGCATTCTGTCCAGCGCGGCTCACGCGCGGTCCGATTCCCACCGACTTGCTGATGCGCATATTCAGGCTCCACTGTGCGGGCCCCGTGCCGTAGTCGTATGGGATGCGAGTCGCATCCGAGGCCGGAACGAGATCGAAAGTGCCGTACTTGGTAGCCTTCGTTTCGGTACTGGACGCGGTAGCGAAGGACGGACGGTCGTTGTACTGGTTGTCTCCGTTCAGGTCTTCACCGGTAGTGATATTGAATGGCTGGCCGGAATCGGCCACCAGCATGGGGCTGATGGAAACTCCGAAAGGAGCCTGCAGGTTACCGCCCAGCAGGAACCGGTTGCGAACGTCAAAGCTGGCACGGCCGTAGTCGGCCCCCGGATCGAACTGGTTCGAAGGAAAGTACGTGGCGCCAGATGTGTCGGCCTTGGCGAAGTTCACCATATAGAACCCGAACAGCGACACCCGCCTCGCGCGGACAGAATAGTTGAAAACCAGCTGATTCTGGTTGAAGACGCCGCCGGACTGGAACTGGTTGATGTTCTCGTCGATGCCGTTAGGGCGCGTGCCGGTACCGGTGGAGGCATCATAGGTCCCCGGCAGATAAGCGTTCACATTCGTAGTCAGATACTGATGCACGCCGCGCGAGTAGATATATGTGGCCGAGCCAGTAACGAACTTGCTGATCTGCCGCTCCAATCCAATGGCTGCCTGCATGCTCACCGCCGACTTCATCTGCGGCGACACGCTGTAGAGCGTAGGTGCGCTCGAATTGAGCGAGGAAAGTTCTGAGATCGGTGGCGCATTCTCAAAGAACGAGGGACTCTTCACGACGTACTGAACCTGGTTCACGCCGTTCTGGCGAATTGCGTTCAAAATGTAGTTCGAGTCGAAGCGGTCGAAGAACCATCCGTATCCTGCACGCACCACAGTCTTCGACGGTCCGTTGCTCCGCCCGGGCGCCCACGCCAGCGAAAACCGCGGAGCCCAGTCGTTATGGTCGGTAATGTGGCTCTGGCCCTCGTAACGCAGGCCGTAGCTGAGCGTAAGGTTGGGCCGTGCCTTGTAGTCATCCTGGAAGAACGCCGCAGCGTCAAAAACTCCTACCTTCGCGCTTGCATTGCCTGCCGTCACATCGTATTCCGATGGCGTCTGAGCAATGTACTGGTCGAGCGAGGAGTAGATGTAATTTCCGTTGAATCCTGAGGTCGAGTACGAAGCGTTGCGCGTATAACGCAGCCTTGTGCCGAAATTGAGCGAATGAGCGCCAGCCACCGTGGTCACGTAATCCTGCAGCTCATACTTGTCCAGGTTGCTGCGCACCACGCCCGCGTTGTTGCCGCCGTCGGTGAACGCGCCCTGCACGGTCTCGGTAGGATCGGTGCTCTGCGCTTCCTGGTTGTCGCGCTGGCGCATGTACTGAAAGCGCGTTTCGTTGATCGTGTGTGCGCTCAGCACCTGCGTGTCGCTCACCTGCAACGTGTTCTCATGATTCATCACGTTGTAGGCCTGGCTTTCGAGCGATGTCTGAGAAACACCGCTGTTGGTCTCCTTCTGCCAGTCAAACATATAGCGCACGGTGAGTGTGTTGTTGGCGCCCAGTTGCAGGTCGAAGCGCGGACTCACGTCGAGCCGCGACTGCGGGTTGGCCACCGCGGCCGTGTAGTTGTAAGAGTTGTTGTCCGCGTCCAGCAGCGTAGCGTTGATAATCGAGTTGGACGCATTGTCCCGGCGAAATACGCTGCCGAACCAGGACGCATGCTTGCCAGCCGAACCGCTCACGTTCCCTGCCAGGAAGGTGCTGTAATAGGACGGCTCGCTCGTCACAAACGGGTTCAGCGAGTTGAACGCCGAGGAATTGCCATTCATCATCACGCTGCCGCGCAGCGTGTCCGTGCCTGGCTTGGTGAGAATCTCGATACGGCCATAACCCAGGTGGTCATACTGCGCTGCGAACGGATTCTGGTTGATGCGAATCTCGCGGATAGAGGACTTGGGAGGCAGTTGCCCGCCGGTGAATCCGTCGATGTAGATCTGGCCGCCGTTGGGACCCGCCGCAGGGCCAGCCAGAGCGTTCAGCTCATTCTGCAACTCATCGGGATCGTCCGAGAGTGCATCCAGATCCTTACCCTTGATCACAATTGAACTGGCGTTGTTCTCAGCGCTGGTGTTCACGCCGGAATCGTCTTCCACGACGTTCACCTGCTGATTCTCCATCGGCAGTTGCAGCGCGAAATTCCGAATCAACGACTTTCCCGACGCGATCGAGACGTCGGGGGCCTCTGCCGCAGCGAATCCCTTCGCGTTGACAGACAGCACATAGACGCCAGGCGTCACTGCGGGAAAATCGTAGCTGCCGTCCTTGCCGGTGAGGATCGCCCGCGGCTTTCCGTTCGAGTCGGAAAGCACCACAGTCGCCGAAGGTATGACCGCGCCGCTCGGATCAGTAACCGTGCCATGTACGGACCCCGCGGCCGTCTGTCCCCAGGCCATCCCAAGGCCTCCGAATGCACCCATCAGAATCGCTGCCAGGCTGAACTTGAATACGTAAGGTTTCATCAGCAAATCTCCGCTGTACCTAGGAGACTCCGTCCCTGGCTGCTGTGCGGTCATGATGCGTAAAACCGCGTAACGAACTGTCACTGCTTTTGTGACGATTTGTTACATTTCTCTTGTGTTGTGAGAAGCCTTCAGCGATAGGCTCTTAGTCAGGAAGGTGCAGTGGAGAAGATCCTGCTCATCGATGATGACGTCGAGCTTTGTTCGATGCTCACTGACTACCTGGGGCGCTACGGCTTCAGCGTCTCCGCCATTCATCGCGGAGACACGGGTCTGCACGCCGCGCAGGAGCAGACCTGGGATCTGATCCTGCTGGACGTGATGTTGCCCGGCATGGACGGGCTCGAGGTGCTGAAACGCATCCGCACTACATCGCGCGTCAACGTGCTCCTCCTGACAGCACGCGGCGAAGACGTCGATCGCATCGTTGGGCTGGAAATTGGTGCCGACGACTACCTGCCCAAACCCTTCAACCCCCGCGAATTGCTTGCCCGCATGCGCGCTATCCTGCGCCGCAGCGCAGCACCAGCCGCTAGCGACACCTCCGATCTGCTCGAAGTCGACAATCTCGAACTCGATCCGCGTTCACGCACCGTTCTCGAAGGCGGTAAGCCCATCGAACTGACCGACGTGGAGTTCTCCCTGCTGGAGGCTCTCATGCGCGCAGCCGGACAGGTGGTCTCGCGCGAGCAACTTTCAGAGGCCGTGCTTGGACGCAAATTCGATCCCTTTGACCGTAGCCTGGATATGCATGTGAGCCGACTGCGCCGCAAGCTTGGCGAGCACGATGGTCAGGTGAAAACAGTGCGCGGAACCGGATACCAGTTGGCCGTGCGCAGAAGCCACTCGACGGCCAAGGGCTAATTCATGCGCGGACTGTTCTTCAAGATCTTCGTCATTCTTTGGATTGCACAGAGCTTGGTCTTTGTTATCTCTACTGCGCTCATTCTGCGGCACAGATATCCAAATCCAAGCATCCAGAGACAGTCACTCAACAGCTTTCTGCATAGGGAGGCGCGCGAAGGGGCAACCGTCTTTGAACACGGAGGCTGCTCGCAGCTGGCTGCGTACAGCGCCGCCAGCCAGCAGACGGTGATGCTGTCGGATGCGAATGGCAAGCCGCTCTGCGGGACACCGATCGAGGGAGCCGACGAGCCTCTCCTCGACCGCATCAATGGCCGACAGGCCGGCGATCACTACGTCTGGAGCCTGCTGACGGAGGGGCCGAGCGGCAAGAGTTACGTCTTCCAAATAAGTCTTCCGTACACACCCGAAGAACACACGTGGTATCAGGACCTGTGGCACTTCGCATTTCCGCAGGCGCCGGTTGCCATTGCGGTCGGCGGCGCAGCCACGTTCGTGCTGGTGCTCCTGTTCACACGTCCCCTGGTGCGCTTGCGCACTGCCGCACGCGAGTTGGCCCGCGGCAACCTGAATACACGCGTGCGCGAAGCAACGCCACGCTTTCGATTAGGTCAGGGCGATGAGTTTCACGCGCTGGTCCATGACTTCAACCACATGGCCGAGCGGCTCGAGTCGATGGTTCACGCACAACAACTTCTGCTGCGAGACGTTTCCCACGAACTGCGTTCGCCGCTGGCACGGCTCAGCGTTGCGCTCGAGTTAGCGCGCGAAGATGCTGCTCCTGAAATGACGGGCAACCTGGAACGTATCGAGCGCGAGACGGTGAAGCTGAATCAACTGATCAGCCAGTTACTCACACTCTCTTCCATGGAGGCCATCGACCGGGCAAGCAACTTCGCTCCGGTTTCCCTCGACCAGCTTTTGAAAGAGATCATTCCGGACGCGCAATTCGAGGCACAGCAGCGGCAGTGTTCAGTGGCTCTGACGGCAGCAGGCCCCTGCGTCATCCAGGGGAATCGCGAACTACTCTACCGAGCCATCGAAAACGTGGTGCGCAACGCCATCCGCTACACCGAGTCCGGCACCGAAGTCGAGATCACGCTCACGACTTCGGCGCGTGCCGCAGTCATCGAGATCAGCGACCACGGCCCCGGCATTCCGGAGAACGAGATCCAATCGATTTTTCGCCCGTTCTATCGTGTGGACCCGGCTCGCAGCCCCGGGACAGGAGGTTCTGGCGTCGGACTGGCCATCGCCGAGCGCGCAGTGCGCCTGCACCACGGCGAACTGCAGGCCTATAATCGCGGCGGCGGCGGCACTACTATCCGCATGCGCTTCCCGCTCGATGCAGACGCTCAAGGCTGAAACTCGATCGCTCGCGCTGGATGTCCCAACGCACGGCTTCTTCGTTGCGCACCGTCATCGTCTGTCGCGTCATAGAGTAGCAACCGCATTCTCTCCACGTCTCACGCAGAAATCGCTCCGCATTGAAGAAAGGAATAGTGGCGGACTCCAGGAACTTGCGTTCGTCCTCTTGCATTCGGCGGTGCAGCTGCGCATTGGCTCGCCGACTCTTTTCTTGCGTGGGCCTGCTGGCTTGGCCAGGTGTACATCGGCATCGCTGCCTTCCGCGAGTTGGACATTCGCGCGTTGCTACTCCGCCGCCGGCTCAGCTGGCTCCATAGAGGGGAGAATGGACTGGACCCACATGACCGTAATGAATTGTATTTAGATCATTTAAGATTCGCTGGCATATCAATTCATTGTTGATATATGTACGCGCGGATAAATCTTAGTTGAATTCACTCACATATCGCCCGTTGCCCTTGACAAAATGCCTCCCATACCCCTATCTTTAGCAATTAGATGGCGAGACTGCTAGCGTACCGCTGGCGGAACTGCTAAACCGGATCCGCTCCCAGCTTGTACCGGAGTTGGTCCCTCGCAATCAGTACCTTATATCACTCAAGAAACCCGCGGACGGGGCTCAACCCTGCCCGCGCGTGATGGAGAAGCGAAGCAATGGCAGCAACATCCGTAACGACCACCTTCACTCCGCTGCATGACCGCATCCTGGTCCGTCGCCTCGAAGAGACCGAGACCGTCCGTGGCGGCATCATCATTCCAGACAGCGCCAAAGAGAAGCCGCAGGAAGGCGAAGTAATCTCTGTCGGCAAGGGCAAGTCCAACGATGAAGGCAAGGTCTTCCCTCTGGACGTGAAGGCAGGCGACCGCGTCCTCTTCGGCAAGTACTCCGGCACCGAGATCAAGATCGACGGCGAAGAGTTCCTGATTATGCGTGAGGAAGAAGTCCTCGGCATCATCAAGAAGTAGCTGTGCCCGGTGCAAGTTCAAAGCGGTCAGGCAACTGACCACTGATGATTACTGATCCCTGAAACCTGTTTTAGGAGAGTTAGAAGCATGGCAAAGCAGATTCTGCACGGTGAGGAATCCCGTCAGGCCATCCTGCGCGGCGTCAACACGCTCGCGGATGCCGTCAAGGCGACGCTCGGTCCCAAGGGCCGCAATGTCGTAATCGAGAAGAAGTTTGGTTCGCCCACTATCACCAAGGACGGCGTGACGGTGGCAAAGGAAATCGAGCTGAAGGACCCGCTGGAGAACGTCGGCGCGCAGCTCGTGAAGGAAGTGGCTTCAAAGACTAGCGACGTGGCCGGCGACGGCACCA
>DCFV01000188.1:50964-51836 GCA_002314435.1 Acidobacteriaceae bacterium UBA1795
GTGGCCGGCGACGGCACCACCACTGCGACCGTTCTGGCCCAGTCCATCTTCCGCGAAGGCGTGAAGACCGTGGCCGCTGGAGCCAACCCGACCGCTCTCAAGCGCGGCATCGACAAGGCCGTGACCACCATCATCGGCACCCGCGACAAGGACGGCAAGTGGGCTGAGGGCGGCGCTCTCGGCAAGCTGTCCAAACCAGTTGACGAGGGTTCGGTCGCGCAGGTGGGAACCATCTCCGCCAACGGCGACGAGGAAATCGGCAGCATCATCGCCGAGGCAGTGAAGGTTGTGGGCAAGGATGGCGTCATCACCATCGAAGAGTCCAAGACCATGCACACCGGACTCGAGACCGTCGACGGCATGCAGTTTGATCGCGGCTACCTGAGCCCGTACTTCGTCACCGATGCCGAGCGCCTCGAAGTGGTCCTGGACGATCCATACATCCTGATCTACGAGAAGAAGATCAGCGCGATGAAGGACCTTCTGCCCCTGCTCGAGCAGGTTGCGCGTGGCGGCAAACCCCTCCTGATCATTGCCGAGGACGTGGAAGGCGAAGCTTTGGCCACCCTCGTGGTCAACAAGCTGCGCGGCACTCTGAACGTGGCTGCCGTCAAGGCTCCTGGCTTCGGCGACCGCCGCAAGGCCATCCTCGGCGACATCGCCATCCTCACCGGCGGCAAGGCCATCACTGAGGATCTGGGCATCAAGCTCGACGGCGTGAAGCTCGAGGATCTGGGCCGTGCCAAGCGCGTCACCATCGACAAGGACAACTCCACCATCGTCGACGGTGCCGGCAAGCCGTCCGAGATTGACGGTCGCGTCCGTGAAATTCGCGCGCAGATCGAGAAGACCACCTCCGACTACGACCGCGA
>DCFV01000188.1:52188-52931 GCA_002314435.1 Acidobacteriaceae bacterium UBA1795
AGAAGAAGGCTCGCGTTGAGGATGCCCTGCACGCCACCCGCGCTGCAGTTGAGGAAGGCATTGTCCCAGGAGGCGGCGTGGCCTTGGTCCGTGCGATTCCGGCCGTCCAGGCCCTGCTGAAGACCCTCGATGGCGACGAGAAGATCGGCGCCCAGATCGTGCTTCGCTCGCTCGAAGAGCCCCTCCGCCAGATCGTTGCCAACGCCGGCGAAGAGGGTGCCGTCGTCGTCGCCAAGGTGCTCGAGTCCAAGGACCAGCACTACGGATACAACGCCGCTACTGGCAACTTCGAGGACTTGGTGAAGGCCGGCGTCATCGATCCCACCAAGGTGACTCGTACCGCGCTGCAGAACGCTGCGTCCATCGCCGGACTGCTGCTGACCACTGAAGCTCTGGTGGTCGAGCTGCCCGAGCCCAAGTCTGCGGCTCCGGCCGGCGGCCACGGCGGCGGCATGGAAGGCATGTATTAAGACTCGCCATCCAAGTGACCGCGCTAGGCGCAAAAGAAAATCCCCCGGCTCCAGCCGGGGGATTTTTCTTTTGCATCGTACTTCAAATTGCCTTGCCGTATCACGGCCGATGCACAACTGGTAAGTCTCCCCCGGCAAATTCAGGAGCCTCCCGTGCTTAGCTAGCATAACTGCCAGTGGAGTCGTCATGCCGGTTTTGTTAGCTTTCTACTGGAAGTCGGTTCCGCTACATCAAGAAAGAGCCGGTACTGGAACTGGCCATGTTGGCTCATG
>DCFV01000106.1:0-10893 GCA_002314435.1 Acidobacteriaceae bacterium UBA1795
GGCTCTCTACGGGCTGCGCCTGCTCGGCATCGATGATGCGCGTGGCGCGGACCGCAAGCGCCTCGTCACTTTCGTCGAGATTGACCGCTGCGCCACCGATGCGATTGGCCTCGTTACCGGATGCCGGCTCGGCAAGCGTACGCTCAAGCTGCGCGACTGGGGCAAGATGGCCGCCACCTTCGTCGATCTCACTACCGGCCGCGCTGTGCGCGTTGTGGCACTCGAGAGCTCACGCGGCGCGGCGCAGACCCTCTATCCACATCTCGCCACTAAGAGCGCGCAACAAATGGCTGCCTATCGCGAGCTGCCTGATGCCGAACTGTTCCGCGAGCAGTGGGTTCATGTGGAGGTCGATCCCTCAGATCTGCCCGGCTTCAAATCCGAGCGCTTGCTGTGCCCGCGCTGCGGTGAAGGCATTAACTTCGGCCGCTTCGATGAAGTTGACGGCCAGCGGCTCTGCCTCAGCTGCGCGCACCCCGAACTGTGCTATTGGAGCTGACGGCGCCGCAACTGGCTCTCGAGCACCTTCAGTACCGCTGCTTGACCTGTTCGACGTAACTCCGCCAGAGCCCTGCCAGAGCCTTCCACTGTTCCGTTGAAGGGCTCTCCTGCGTCGCCTCCGTCCTCGTCACGAAGTAGAGCGCCGGAATGCCGATCGTGGGCTGAGCTTGCATGTACTCCCACCAGTTCTTCAGCGTGGTCGAAGACGCGTTGTCCGTGTCCACCAACGGCCATCCCGCGATGTGCGCAATCTGCGCCCGCAGCCGCAGAACATCCGGCACATTGCGCGTCGCATACCAGATATCGTTCAGCCGGATCACGTCGCTCGATTCACGGAACAGGGCATTCGGTGTCTGCGTCTCCACCAGCGCGTCCGGCCTCCACTTGTGCGCCTCGCTCCACAGAATCCACTGGAACCGCCGCACGAACTCAATGCCCGTTGCCGGTCCCGTCAGAGGCAATCCCGGTGCAGCGGGCGCGCCCACCCAGTCTTCCTTGAAGCCATCGATTCCAAGGTCTTCCACAAGGTGACGAATCCGCGGGCGCAGATACGCCTCATATTCAGGCTTGCCCACGTCGGCAACCACGCACTTGCCACCTGCGGAGACGCACAGCGATTCCGGAAGTCCGTCTGTGTGCGCCACCGGCACCCACAGAAGAACATGCCGCCCCTTTGCGTGCTGCGCTGCGACGAAGCCCTTCATGTCCGGCCATTTCTTCTCATCCACGTCGAAGGAGCCATATCCCTGCTGCCACTTGTCGTCGATCACAATCGTCCCGAACGGCAATCCGCGCTGCTCCAGCGTCGCGATCCACTTCTCGTAGTTCGCCTGGGTGGCCATGGTGTTCGGGGCAACACCGAACGGAACTGATTCCACTGTCTGCTCGGCCCATCCGCAAAAGATCGGCAGGTGATGCCATAGCGCATCCTTGCCGCCAGCCTGTGTTGAAAAGCCGTTCGCATCCAGCCATCTGCTGTAACTGGCCATCGCGTCCAGAGCATCGCGTGCGAACGTTATCGCAAGAGCCGGCGAAGCAAACTCGCCGTCGATGGCGCGATAGCCCATGTAGTCAACAAACAGCGAAGCTCCGGCGTAACGGGAGCCCGTGTATTCAAGGGCCGGGAACTGGTATTCGCCCGGTTTGGCGCCGATGCCGATCCCGGTCCACGCAGAGTCCGAGTGGAACGCCAGAAACAGCGGAGAGGGGGCAAACAGCCCCGTCATCCGCTCCGGGCGGAAATCCTCCTCGGAGTCCGGTTGCCGGTTCACGCTGAACCCCAGAACCTGTGGCATCGCTATGTTGAATTCGAATTGGTTTGCGTGGTTGGGGCTTGGCGAAAAGTACCGGTCCGCGTAGATCGTCATGTCCCATGGGTGGCCGTCGGTCGTCCCGTTGTCCCAGCGGTGCGACACGCCATTGGAAAGGAAGTAGCACCGCCCCAGCCTTCCATGCCCGTTGGCGAACTGCTGAAACTCGATCCGATCACGCAGGAAGCGCCACTCGAACCGCCGCTCCTTCCATAGATCGCTGCTCGCCTTGGCAGTCAGCATCCAGGTTCCATCGGTGTTCTTGTGCGGTGAGTACGCGATCCCAGACAGATGTTCTTCGGCGGTATCCGATGCCAGTCCAGTAACCACGGGCACCACGAACACTGGCTCGCCGTTCTCCTCAATGCGCAACTGCGGAGGCTCGCCCGATTCGACGACCACGGTGTAGCTCGGCATTTCGATGGTTGTGGTGGGCTGCGGTGTCTGCGTCTGGCCGGACAGCGCGCCGGCGGCCGTGCACAGCACTCCGGCTAGAAGAAGTAGTGTTCGAAGTTGGATGTTCATAGGATCTGCGAGAAAAGTCCCACAAATCTTAATGCAGGCAGGCGCAAACCGTAAACGACGGGGTCAGCCCGCAACTGCCGCAAAATCAGGATTCAGAAAAGGGGAAGGGTAGTTTCTTCGCAGGCATTCCATCCTGCGTCGCTCGTTTGAATCGTCGCAGATCGCCCGCAATCCGGCTGGAACCTGGATATTGCGCAAGATTTGCAACCGAATAAATGCTCTTAATTATGCTCTTAATTACGACAATTCTGGTCCTCGAATTCCGGCCAGAAGCCTGCTGTGGCCTGTGCGCGCCAGCCTTGACACATCTGAGGTTGCGCATTTCTTATCTTGCTAGGACTTCTTTGGGATTTGGCTTGGCCTTTGGTTGCGGAAGCGATGCAACCTGCCCGGCACGTGCGAGGGAAGTCTGTGTCGAAAAGGAAGAAGACGGTAGCTGGCTCAGAGTTTGCGCACGGGTGGTGGGGTAAATAGGCATTCGCCGCATTCGCAATCTCTGCCTCCTTCCAGTTTCTGTGCCAGACCTGTACGGGGCCAGAAGCGTTCCCGGAGACAAATTTCTTGACGGGCTGTCGGCCTCAGGTCGACTGTGTCCGTGCCTTGGGCGGGCGCAAGCCTGCGCCGCGGGGCGAGTAAAGGATGAGCGTGGCAACGAGTTTGGCTTGGTTGGTGGCAGCGCCCGCAGCAGGCGGCGGTGGTCTTTCGATGCTTCTGCCGCTGCTTTTGATCCCGGTGCTTTACTTTGTGATGATCCGCCCGCAGCAGAAGCGGCAAAAGCAGTGGCAGCAGATGCTCGGCAGCATCAAGCCAGGCGACCGCGTCACCACTGCAGGCGGTATCCGGGGCACCATCCTTTCCATCAAGGACGATGTCCTCATCATTCGCGTGGCTCCGGACAACCTCAAAATGGAAATCGTCAAGAACGCGATTGCTTCGGTCACCACGCAGGAAAGCTCGTCGGCCTCCTAGGTCGCCATTGATTTTTCGGATTAGAGAACTGGGACAATGAAAAAGAATCTCAAAGGCAGAATCGCCCTGATCGTCGCGGTTCTGGTTGTGTTCATCTACGGCATCTTTGGCGTGCCCTCCGGCTTCTCCGGCAAGGGGCTTCTCGAAGGGGTGACCAAGCGCATTCATCTTGGCCTCGACCTTCGCGGCGGAGCTCACCTGATTCTGCAGGTGGTCGTCTCTGAGGCCGTCAGCGCAGAGACAGACAGCGCGTTGGCGCGCATCCAGCAGAACCTGAAGGCTGCCAACCTCACCTACACACAGGTCATCAAGCCCGATCCGAACAAGCCGCAGATCATCCGTATCGAGGGCACTGCACCCGGCAAGGCTAGCGATGTCCGCTCGCTGCTCGATGCCAAGTACTCGAATGAGTACGATATCTCCGGCGGCTCGGACAACAACTTCGTCGTGACGATGAAGCCGCAGGTCGAGCAGGCTCTCCAAAAGAAGACCGTGCAGCAGGCCATTGAGACGATCCGCGACCGTGTGGACACGCTCGGCGTCAGCGAACCGGTCATCCAGGAGTATGGCCTGGGCGAGAACCAGATTCTGGTCGAACTGCCGGGCATTGAGGACCTGGACCGCGTAAAGAGCATCATCCAGTCCACCGCGCGCCTTGAGATTCACCCTGTGGTCGGCGGTCCCTATCAGGACGAGCAGACGGCTCTGGCCAGCGTTGGCGGCGTGCTTCCACCTGACCAGCAGCTTTCTCACTTCTCCGGCATGCAGGGCTCTGACTCTGACAGCGTCTACGTGCTGCAACGCGTGCCCGTGGTGGCCGGCAGTGACTTCCGCTCCGCTGACCCCGGCACCAGCGAAAGCGGCCAGCGCGCCGTGCGCTTCACCCTTACCAACGAAGCCGGCGACCGCTTCTACGAGTACACCAGTGCCAATGTGAATCACGCCATGGCCGTGGTGCTCGGCGGACGCGTACGCGAAGTGGCCAATATCAAGAGCGCCATCCGCGACTCAGGCGAAATCGAAGGTAGCTTCTCGGCCGACGAAGTTGAAGTTCTCTCCAAGATGTTGCGCACAGGTGCTCTACCGGCATCTCTCAACTATCTTGAAGATCGCACCGTCGGCGCTTCGCTCGGTGCCGACTCGATCAAGGAAGGCGTGACAGCCGCCATCGTTGGCGTAATGCTAGTCATGGTCTTCATGCTCATCTATTACCGCGGCTCAGGCGTCAACGCCGACCTGGCCCTGATTCTGAACCTGGTGATTCTGCTCGGGTTCATGGGCTTCTCCGGCGCCACGCTCACACTCCCCGGTATTGCCGGCGTCATTCTCACTATTGGTATGGGCGTCGACTCCAACGTGCTGATCTTCGAGCGCATTCGCGAAGAGGTCCGTGCCGGAAAGGCGGCCTCGGCGGCTGTCGATCAGGGCTTTGCGCATGCTTGGGTCACCATCATCGATACACACGTGACGACCATCGTTTCGGCGGCCATCCTGTTCCTGTTCGGAACCGGCCCCGTCAAGGGCTTTGCAGTTACCCTGACCTTTGGTCTGGCAGCCAACCTGTTCACGGCGGTCTACGTCTCGCGCGTTATCTTTGAAGCCCACCTGAACAAGCTTGAGCCGGGCGAGATGGTATCGATTTAGGCGCAGCCTCCGCTGGAGGGCTGACGCAATACAACTTCAATGCCGGAGCCACCTGTGCTTCGGCCCCAGGGAAGGCAGAGAATCAAGTGGAACTGTTTCGCAGCGTAAACGTGGACTGGCTGGGGAAGAAGTGGTACTTCCTCGGCTTCTCATTGATCTTCAGCGTCGCAGGCATTATCTCGATGAGCGTGCACTGGGCCCAGATCGGCAGCCCGGTTCCACTCGGCGTCGACTTCCGCGGCGGCACCCAGGTCCGTATGCAGTTCCAGCGGACGCCGGACACCAGCCAGATTCGCTCGGCCATGGACGCTTCCGGTATTCGTGACGCGCGTATCCAAGCCATCCAGAACGTCAACCAGGCCTCCAGCAACGAAGTCCTCATCAGCCTGCCCGAAGAGACCAACGAGGCCGCCCTCGACACCGGCCGCGAAAAGATTGTTGACGCCTTGCATGCCCACTACAGCAATCCGTTTGCGGTGCGCAATGTGCAGGTGGTTGGCCCAACGGTGGGCAAGCAGCTTGAAAAGCAGGCCACCCTGGCAACGCTCTACTCCATGGCGGGCATGCTGGTTTATCTCTGGTTCCGTTTCCAGCTCATTTACGGCGTAGCCGCCGTAGTGGCCTGCTTCCACGATACGTTGATCACCGTGGGCGCCTTCGCGCTCACCAATCAGGAGATCAGCCTGACGGTGATTGCGGCCATCCTTACGCTGGTCGGCTACTCGATGAACGACACTATCGTCGTCTTCGACCGCATCCGGGAGAACCTGCGGCTCAGCCGCCGCGAGGGCCTGGCAGACGTCGTCAACCGCAGTATCAACCAGACCCTGAGCCGAACCGTGCTCACTTCGGGCCTGACGTTTCTTACGGTTCTTTCGCTCTACGTCTTCGGCGGCCAGGTGCTTAAGGGCTTCTCCTTCGCTCTGGTTGTCGGCATTCTCATCGGAACATACTCGTCGATCGCCGTGGCGGCGCCGATGCTGGTGGCTTGGCAACAGTGGCGCGCTGGCAAGGAAACCACAGCGGCACTGCCTGCGGCCAAGCGCCCGCGAGTCTAGCACTCGAGGGCATTTGCACCGATTTTGCGGTAGGCTTTGCAACCCGCGCATAGTTCTGCTATAGGTGAAGGACACTCCAGTGGTACAGTTTAGACGCCCGGGAACATTTTCACTTTCGCCGGTGTCTAAATTGAGGTAACCAAACCCGATTCGAGGCTGGCCATGTTTGAAGATTCCACATTTGAATCCGGAGGACGAATCAAGAGCAAGAGCAAGTATTGGATGATGGTGACGTTCATCACCAATGGCTCGATTCTGCTGCTCCTGATTCTGATCCCGCTGATCTATCCTGAGGCGCTGCCCAAGGCTGCCATGCAAACGCTCTTGGTTGCACCTCCGCCGCCCCCGCCGCCGCCCCCCCCGCCGCCGCCGCCGGAGGTGCATGTTGTGCACGTGCAGTCGGAGATGATGAATAACCAGCTCGTCGCTCCCACACGCATTCCCAACAGCATCAAGCAGGTGACGGAGAAAGAAGCTGCTCCCTCGAGCTTCGGCGTGGCCGGTATGGAAGGCTTGGGTGGTTCCAGCGGCTCCGGCGTGATGGGCAGCGTGTTCGGCAGTGGTGGGCCCAAGGTTCAGGCCGCCGCTCCCAAGAAGGTGAACATCTCGGCCGGTGTCGCGGTCGGTATGTTGCTCCAGAAGACCCAGCCGATTTATCCCCCCATCGCCAAGGCAGCTCGCGTTTCGGGCACTGTCGTCCTGCAGGCGACAATTTCCAAGGCGGGGACCATCGACAATCTGCGCGTAGTTAGCGGGCCTGCAATGTTGCAGCAGGCGGCCCTCGACGCCGTCCGCACCTGGCGCTATCGCCCCTACCTGCTCAACAACGAGCCGGTTGAGGTGGAGACCACTATTAACGTGATCTTCAGCCTGGGCGGTTGAGTGAATCCGGCCCTTTCCCCCGTCCAAGGGAGAGGGCCATGCTTTTGGCCTGAGTGCGGTCTCCCAGTGGCCCGCATTCCCAGCACTCCGCCCCGGCGGATATGTAGTTCACAAGAATACTCCTTAGGAGGAACGATTCAGTGATTCTCGCTCAGCTCACACACTTCGCTTCGCACACGGTCAGCAGCCTGGCTTTTCTTCTCCAGGAAGGGGAACAGACCGTCAGCTTCAGCCCCATGGGGCTGTGGGAACACATGGGATGGCTTGCACGCGCCGTGGCTATCCTCCTGTTCATCGAGTCCATCTGGTCGCTGGCCGTCATGATCGACCGCTACCTCTACTTCTCTGCGGCCCGCAAGCAGTCGCGTGAGTTCGCTCCCAAGGTTGCCGGTGCCCTCAAGGACAGCAAGCTGGAAGAGGCCATCAAGATTGCCGACCGCAACAAGAAGTCGCACCTGGCCGAAGTGGTCACCGCAGGCCTGCAGGAATTCCGTGCCTCCGGCGGCGTAGCCACTGAGACCACTATCGAGAGCTCGCAGCGCGCCCTCGAGCGTGCCGAAGCTATCGTGCACGCGAAGCTGAAGAGGGGTCTCTCGGTTCTGGCCACCATCGGTTCCACCGCTCCCTTCGTCGGCCTGTTCGGAACGGTCGTCGGCATTCTGAACGCCTTCCAGCAGATCGCCACCCAGAAGACTTCGGGCATCGGCGCGGTTGCCGGCGGCATTTCGGAAGCCCTTGTCACCACGGCTTTCGGACTGCTCGTCGCCATCCCGGCCGTTATGGCCTTCAACTACTTCACCGGCCGTGTCGAGGCCTTCGACGTGGAGATGGACAACTCCTCGAGCGAACTCGTGGACTACTTCATCAAGCAGAGCAAGCGCTAGTTGAAGCAGTCAGCTGGAGCGGGAACTTGCGGCGACAGGAGAGTGGCAACCCTCTCTCCTGTCCGCCGGTTTCATCCCCGGCGCGACGCTCAGTTTAAAGGCAGCACCGGACGCCATCCGGGACAAAAAATTCAAAGGCACGGAGCCTAACTAATGGCAATCTCAGTTCGCGATGAAGGTAAGAAGGTCAACTCCGACATTAACGTGACCCCCATGGTCGACGTGATGCTGGTGCTCTTGATCATTTTCATGGTCATCACTCCCATGCTGCAGAACAAGGTCGCCGTCGACATGGCCAAAGTCGAGAATCCGGCTCCCATGCCCGATGCCGACAAGGAAGATGCCATCGTCGTCGCCATCACTCGCGACGGGGGAGTATACCTCGGACAGGACCGCATCGTTCTCGCCGACCTCGGCACCAAGGTGCGCGAAAAGCTGGCCGATACACCCGGCAAAACGATCTTTGTCCGCGCTGATGCGCGTGCTCAGTTTCGCGCGGTGGAAGACGCCATCGATGCCGTGCGTACCGCCGGCGTGGATTCAGTAGGTCTGCTGACGCAGAAGCGTGAAGGCGGCCAGTAGATTTGGCCGGAGCACGGTTCTTAACGACTTGCAGGAAATGAGGAGTTTGAAGCCATGGCAATGACAACTGGGGGCGGGGGAGGCTACTCGTCCAATATCAACGTTACGCCCATGATCGACATTCTGCTGGTGTTGTTGATCATCTTCATGGTCATTGTACCGGTCACGCCCAAGGGCTTGGAAGCTCTGGTGCCGCAGCCGCCCAAGGATCAGAAGCAGCAGCAGCAGCCCAACGATCGAACCATTGTCGTGCAGGTACTGTACCAGCCCGGCGCTGCACCGCAGTACAAGATCAATGAGACGCCCGTGCAGAAGACCGACCTTCAGGCGCGGCTCTCCGATATCTACGCCAACCGTGCCGAGCGCGTCATGTTCGTCAAGGGCGACGATAATTTGGACTTTCGTTACGTAGCTGAGGTGATTGACATTGGCAAGTCTGCCAACGTAGATCACATCGGCCTCATGACGCCCAAGATTCTCGCTGGCCAATAACATCAGGGGAACCAGACTCCTCCCTCCGGGGAGAAAAGGGGAGTTCCACCATGACAGTGAAGAGCGGCAGCCCTCGCGAATGGACGTCTACCATCAACGTCACTCCGCTGATTGATGTTTTGCTTGTCCTGCTCATAATCTTCATGGTGATTGCTCCCTCCTTGCCCAGGGGAGAGTCTGCCCGGATTCCACAGCCAGCAGTGAACGGCCTGAGCGGCGGCACTCCGGTGATCCTCGAAGTGTTAAGGGGAAGCGATGGTACGACGCACTTCACCATTAACCACGAGCAGGTGGCCCGGCAGGATCTGGCTGCGCGGCTGGCAGGCATCTATTTCAATCGAGCCGAGCGCGTATTTTTTCTGAAGGGCGATGATCAGTTGAGCTTTGTTCAGGTGGCTGAGGCAATCGACGTCGGCCATGCGGCAGGGGCTGACCGCATCGGCCTGTTGACGCCGAACGCACAGGCCGGCGATGAGGAAAGCCTCTTTCCGTAGGCACAGCCGACGGAGAGAGACGGGAGTACAATTTTCGCATCCTGGTTTTCACCACTTGCATGCGAAACCAGATGCTTGAGATTTCCAGGCGCGCACGAGACGGGCACGACCTGAAGGAGAAGAAGAGAAAATGAATCGACCCGCACGTATTTCGGCGCTCGCGGTAGCTCTGGCCGGCCTGGTGCTTTCCATCAGCGGGTGCAACCGCCTGCAAGCTCGCGATCAGTTGAACAAGGGTGTTGACGCTTACAAGAGCGGCAAGTACGAACAGGCAATCGAGCACTTCCAGAAGGCTACTGAACTGGACCCAACCCTGCCTATGGCGAAGAGCTACCTGGCCACAGCGCTCTCGCAGAATATCGTTCCTGGCCTTGAGACAGCGGAGAACCTGAAGACCGCCAACCAGGCGATCGGCATGTTCCAGCAGGTTCTGGCCAAGGACCCCAACGACGTTAATAGCATGAAGCAGATTGCCGGCATCTACTTCAACATGAAGAAGTTCGACGACGCCAAGGACTGGCAGAAGAAGGTTCTCGCGGCAGATCCGAAGGATCCTGAGGCCGCCTACACCATCGGCGTGATCAATTGGACCCTGGCCCACGACAATAAACTCAAGGCCTTGCAGGCCATTGGCTTGGATGACGACGGCAAGGGCAATGTGAAGGCGCCCAAGAAGGTGATGGAAGACCTGAAGGAAAAGAACAGTGCACTCGTCGACGAAGGCATGCAGTATCTGAATCAGGCTGTCACCAACCGGCCGAACTACGACGATGCCATGCAGTATCTGAATTTGATCTACCGCAATAAGGCGGATATGGATTTTGGCAATGCAACTGCCGTTGCAGCCGACTTGGCTGCTGCAGAGGACTGGACTCACAAGGCTATGGGCACTCGCAAGGCTAACGAAGAGAAGAAGGACAAGGGCCACGGTGGCATCACCATGGACGCCAACGGCAACATGAAGTAAGTTATTAGCCGCGCTTCTTCATTTCAGACCCAGAGGGCCTCCGTGCACAGCGCGGAGGCCTTCTGATGTTTATGGCACAAGTAGCAATCATCCCCTCAAGCGCGCGGCAGCCCCCAGCAGATCGCTTAGAGCAGGTTCTCCGATCAAAGCTCAAGGCGAGATGGAAGGGAAGGCTCTCAGATGAGCCAAAATAGCACAGCACGAATAGCGATTAAGCATGGGGTCAGATTTATCAGGGAAGGCACGACCCGCACTCAGCGTAGCCGCTTTCAGAGGGGGTATACAGAGAAGTAGGGAGAAGCCCATACAACGCGCAGGCAGCAAGCTATCCGCCGTTTGAAAGACCGACCGCCAATTCTACTTGGAACTGTTCTTCAGTACCTGCTCGGCGTAGTAATTGCGCACTGCTGCCTGGTCATGCAAAACCTCGAAATAGGCATACTTCAGCAATTGCGCATGGCTCTCGCGCAGTTGCTGCCGTATCGTCTGCTGCACACGTGGATCGTTCAGTTCGCGCTGGCCTGCGGGCTCATGGGAAGCCAATTTGTAGATGGCATAGCCGATCACGCGTCGCATTGGGCCGGC
>DCFV01000106.1:11215-25563 GCA_002314435.1 Acidobacteriaceae bacterium UBA1795
TACGCCGAAGGATCGTTGTGCAGGGCAGACTCGTATACAAAACCCATGTCGCCGCCGCTGGACGCGGTGTTGGGGTCGTCTGAAGCCTGCATCGCCAGGGCCCCAAAGTCGGCGCCGCTCTTCAGTTCATTGAAGATGGTCTGGATCTTCTTCTTCGCGTCAGCCTCGCTCACGGACTTGCCAGGCAGACCGCCGCTCTGTTGCGCCGGGCCGATGGCCGCTACAATCTGCGCCAGTCGGAACTGCGGCTCGATCAGATTGAAATCAGCCTTATGCGCGGCATAGTAGCTGCTAATGTCCGAGTCGCTGATGTTGATCTTTGACTCGATTTCCTTGTTCTGCAGCTTCTCGCGCGTGAGCGAGCGGCGGATGTCTCGCTTCAGATCGTCGAGCGTGATATTGCGCTGCTTCAACTGGCGATCGAACTCTTCCTGCGTGTATGGAGCCTTCATCTCCGTCAGCTTGGCGTTCACGTCTTCATCGGTCGCGGCCAGGTTGAGCTTGGCCGCGCGCTGCTGAATGATTTCGTCTTCAATCAACTCGTGCAGGATATTCAGGCGCACGATGTCGGCGCGCTCCTGACTGGGCGGTTGAGGGTTCTCGCCCAGACTGGCCTTGTAGTACTTCTCCACGTCGGCGCGCATGATGTTCTTGCCGTTCACAGTAGCCATCACATCTGGCGATGGCGCATTGTGGCAGCCAGCGAGGGCTGCGATCAGCAGCCCACTGGAAAGAACTGGAATAACAAGGTGGCGCTGAAACAAAGCAGACTTGGCGTGCAACCTGAACTCTCCTCAGAAGCCGCAAGGGCCCCGGCAATACAGGATAAATCCCCGGCCCGGGCTGGGGGTAGGGCCATCGTCACGCGCAGTGGCTGGCGGGCCGGTACCCTGACTACTTGCCCGACCCCTTGGAACCCTGCTCCGGTGCAACCACAGGTTCGGCCGGAGGCTCCTCGCCCACCGAGCGCAGCGCCCGGTCAATCACCATCCACACCTGCGGCTCGGGAATCGCACCGTTGATACGTTCGCCGTTCACAAAAAGTGCTGGCGTGCCTTCGATGCCAAGCATCTCCGCTTCATGAGCTGAAGCGCGTACCTGCGTCTCGTCCTGCTTGGCCAGACAGGCGTCCAGCTTGGCAGAGTCCAGCTTGGCCTCGGTGCCCTTTTCGCGCGCTGCGTTGTCCAGAGCAGCTACGCTCTTGGCTAGATTACGATCCGTACCAGAGATATCCTGCCCGTGCGAGTGCAGGTAATCGACATAGCTCCAGTAGGCTTCGGCGCTTTGCACAGCCAGGCAGTTGGCGTTCACTGCGGCGTGCATGGCCCACGGGTGCAGTTCGGTCAGCGGGTCGTCCTTGTACACGAAGCGCACCTTGTCCTTGTAGTGCTCCAGCGTCGAGGGGAACAGCGACTCGTGCATGCGCCCGCAGTAGGGGCACTCCAGATCGTCGAAGTTCACCACCGTCACCTTGGCCGCGGGATTGCCCCGAACTGGCCGCCCCGCAACGTTGATTGCAAAGGCAGGGTCCTTGGTGAGGTCAAAGGTCTCCAACCGTGCCAGCGTCTTGCCGTCCTGCGAAATGAGGAAATCGAATGGCTTTCCCTTGCCTCCGCGCTCAAACGTAATCTGCAGAGCGTCGTAGCCTGGAAACTGGCTCGGTTTGCGCTCGCCCACGCGAACCGTGTAGTCCTGGGGCACGTTGAACTGCGCCCGCACCAGCACTTCGATGCGACGGTTCGTGTCCAGAGCGGAAGTAGGCTGTGCGGGTTGCGCTTTGCACCCCGCGGTAAGGGCCAGGGCCAGCAGGCCGGCAAAAAGGCGGCAATGAGACAAGGTCTGAATCCTCTCAGGAAAAGAATACCCCAGAGGGGTTCAACGGCGCCGCAGGCACTGGTCCTAACGCTCAGTACACCGGCGGTTGACTGGGATCGCGGAAAATTGAGTTAGAGCGACGGATATCGCCCACCGAGCCGAAGTTGGCTAGCGTGAAGCTGTAGAGCCACTCCGTCTCATCGCGGCTCACCGAGCCCACGGTGCCCAGTTGAAAGCGCCTGTAGCCGACCGTTAACCCGCAGCAATCCCAGTTGTAGACAGCCTGGATGCCGGCGTACTGCAGCGCGCCGTGTACAAAGTCGTATCCACCGTTGGCTGCCAGGTTGAAGCCCACGCTGTTGGGCCTGCCGATCTCAAGGAACGGCGCCACCTGCTGGCTCTTGATCAGTGTGGCGGCACTGCCCTGCTCGTCGACGGCGTTCAGCAGCATGTGGCCCACGCCGACTGTTGTGTGGCCCCAGCTGTAGCCGGCATAAAGATTATCCGCACCCAGGCGCCCGCTGCGTGGATCGTAGTCCATGTCCCACTCCATGCGAAGGTTGCGGATCGCTTCGAAGCGCAGGCGCGAGATGATTGGCGACAGATTCCGCGACGAGGTCAGAAACGCTATGCCGCTCAGGTCAAGAGTCGAGTCGAAGACATTGCGACGTTCCGGCACCACCGCGCCGCTAAAATCCGGGTTGATGAAGAACTTTTGCGCAATCTGCCAGCTTGCCCACTCGCGCGGCTGCTGCGTGGTGCAATCCTCACCCGGTGCGCACGGCCGCGGTGTCATCGGCCGAAGATAAAAGCGTTGCGTCAGCGAGTAGCCTGTCTCATTAGTGTCCGTGGCAATATCCGTGGTGTCCACCAGTAGCACGTCGTGCGCCTGCGATCCAATTCCGGTCACGTAGCGGTAGGTGAGCTCGGGCTCAATCACGTGGCGCAGTTGTCGTCCCCAGCGCCCCAGCGTGAAGTCGCGCGTCAAAGCTGGCGGTCTTACGTCCAATGAGACCTCAACATCGCCGCGGTTCAGTGGATCGTGGCTTACGTATGGCGTACCGCCGTTGAGTCCCGTCAGGTCTGGCGTCTGGCTACCGGAGTAGAACGTGTCGCGCACCGCCAGCTCCGGAACCACCGTCCATCCGCCCCCCTCAAGTGGCAGCGTCACGTGCGGATACAGATCAATTCGTCCAATGTTACGAGCATGAAAGTCAGTCTCCGCGCGGCCTAAGTGGCCGATCGAAGAACCCAGTCCCCAGTAGAGCGGTGAGCTGCCCAACGGCCGGTCCAACGCGTCGAAGCGCAGGCTTGGAAGGTGCAGAATGCGCACTTCGTCGCCTGCAGTGCTGCTGGCAAACGTCTGCAGCCTGCCGATAAAGCCCGAAGAAACAAAGCCATCGTGATTGTGCGTTAGCGCAAGGCTGCTGCGCACCTGCGAGTTCACGGCTTGCGAATAACTGTCGTTGAACACCAGCCGGTAGACGTAACTGGACAGGTATTCCACGTTGCCTGCCAGCCGCGTATCGGGCGAGAAGTCCTTGCGACCTTCGGCCATGATATCGATGCCACCCTGATTCACCAGTCCCGTGGCTGGCGGCGTGGCGGCTATCCCGCGGTCCAGCAGCGCATTCCAGCGTACCTGCAGATGATCAAGTCCCGGCCCCTTGTAGCGAAAATCGCCATTCGGCGCAAACCCGCGCTTCGAGAAATATTCTGAACCGATTACCATATCCATGCTGCGGCTCAGTACCACGTAGACCTGCTCGCCAAACGTATAGCCGCGGATCGACGAGCCGTTGCTGATGACCGGGATCAAAAGTCCGCTCTGCCGCCCCGTCTCGTCCACCGGATGTCGCAGGTAGGGCAGATAGAAGATCGGCACGCCAAACAGCTTCAGGTACGTGTTCGACGTTGAGGCCACGCCACCTTCCAGCGTGATGGCACGCGCAAACAGTTGCCAGTCGGGCCGCGGCAGCCGGCAATTGGTCATCGTGCCGTCCACAATGCGGTAGCTGCCTTCGCCTGTCTGCAGCAGCACCCTGCCGGAAAACAGAAACGGATTTGTGGTCGAGTAGACATCCACATTTCCGGTGCGTCGCACGCCCAGTGATCCCGTCACGTCGAAGAAGCGCGCCGTGTGCATGTCGAGCCGCATGTCACCGTGTGACGCGGAGAGAAACAGGTCGCCGGGGCCGCCCGTCACCTGCAAATGTCCCTCGGCCTCCAGTTCCGATAGGGACTGGTGATAGACCACGCGGTCGGCGCGCAGCGTGTAGTTGAGGTAGTGCACCACTACCTGACCGTCCAGCGTCCAAGTGTCGCCGTGCCGGCTCTGCTGCTGCGCCTCCCAGCGAACGGGCACTCCAGTTGAGGCTGCGGATTCCGGCTGCGCCACCGGAAGAATCTCTTGACCCGGATCGTCAGGAAGTGCGCCCGTTGCCTGTGTGTTTGCGGACGATGAAGCATCCTGCTGTGCAGGAGGTAACGCATTGGTCAACACCTGTCCACGAACTTGCAAGTGACAGAGGGCCAACAGCGTGATAAACAAAAAATTGCGAGGACGCATCCGGGGACCAAGGCCAGCATAGCAAATGCAGCCCGCGTGGATGGAGTGCACCGCGCGCTCTGGCAGAAGAAAAACTCGGCATCGGCGATCAATCCGGATTGATGGATCCCGGGAGTTTTTGTGATTCTCGCGTGACTTTCCTGGCTCTTGCTGAGAGCAACGTTCGCTGGGTTGTCTTCACAAATACAGCGGACCTGAACAGCGATTCCAGTCGGCAGTTCGGCAAGGGGATTGCGTCAGAAGGGAATTGGGAGAATTGAGCACACTGGTCAGCCAGCCCGTCGCAACGCCATCGTGGAAAGAAGAAGTCAATCGACGGCTCGAAGCGCATAAGAGCCGCAGGGGGATCTCTGTCGTCGATCAGAATGCGCCGCGCACCGCGCCCGTTGCCGTCAGCTCTCGCGCCGCACTGGCCGCTGCACGCGTGGCAGCGCGTTACGCACAGGCACCCAGTTTTAGTGAGATGCAGGCCGCCGAAGCCCGCGCCGCTCTGCGTGCCGCTGAGGCCGCCACCCGCGTGGCTCTCGAGGCACAGGCCGCAGCTCAAGCTGCGCTTGCTAATCTCGCCGCCGCTGAAGAGGAAGATGAAGCCTGCATTGAGGCCGAAGTGCAGCTGGAGGGCGTCACGATTTCTCCGCATGCGCAGATGTCCATCTCCGTAGCCGAGCCGCAGATTGAAATCGAGCCTGCAACTGCTCCCGAGCCGCCTGCCGGCCCGCTCCAGGTTCGCTGGGAGCCGGATATGCCCGTGCGCCCCGTAGCGCCGGCCGCCAAGACCCACTACACTGTGGCAGACGATTTGTTCAGTGGCCCCGCGACCGATTCTCCCATCGAGCCCGTTGAGCCTGCGCAGGCCATTCCTGCCAACCTTATTCAGTTTCCGCGCGAACTGGTCGCCTCGCGTCGCATGCGTCCGCGCTTGGCCGGTGCGTCGCCTGGAGGCTCTGCCGATTCCTCAGGACAACTGAGCATCTTCGAAGTCGACCCCGACATGATCTCCACCGAGCCGGCACCGGTCGCCGAAGCCGCTCCGGCGCCCTCGTGGAGCGGCCCAGACTGGTCGCGCATCGAACTCGACTCAGTGACCCTCGAAGATATCGAGCTTGAGACGGACCAGAATCCAGCGGGAATGCCCGCGGCGCTTGAACTTGCACCGCTCGGACTGCGCCTCATGGCGTTCGCTGTCGATCTGGCACTCGTTGTTGGGATTGCCAGTGCAGCAGCTGCCGTATTGGCCCATCGTTTGCAGCAATTGCCGCCGGTGCGCTCCGCCGAGATGATGGCGCTGGGCTTGGTGGCGCTGACGGGTGTTCTCTATCACCTGGGCTTTCTCTTGACGATGCGCTCCACTCCCGGCATGCGCTATGCTGGCCTCGCCGTTTGCACTTTCGACGATGAGCACCCCACCCGCGCTCAGCTGCGTGACCGCCTGTTGGCGATGCTCGTGTCAGTGCTGCCGGTGGGCCTTGGCCTCGCCTGGTCTGCCTTCGACGAAAACCACTTGAGCTGGCACGACCGTCTCTCGCGCACCTACCTGCGCAAGTGCTAGCTTCGCCTCGCTACCAGGTGAGCGCGCGCAGCGCGCTCACACCCGCTCCGATCAGCGCCGTCTCGTCGTCCGGCTCCAGAATCTCCAGCGAGTAGCTGAGCAGCGGCGACATCTTCACCATCGTCTCCAGGTGTGCGCGCAAGGTTGGCAGGTCCAGGAAGCCCACGTTGTGGCCTGTGAAGTAGAAGCGCCCCGGCCCGGCCAGGTGGATGAACGACGACGTGGCCGCCGCCAGCGCGCGATGCCACAGGTCCACAAACTCGCGGCAACGCGTGTCACCTTGCTTGGCCTGCGCAAACACCTCTTCCGGCTCCAGGTCAAGGAAGCGCAACCGCATGGCGCGATAGCCCATGATGCCTTCCAGATGCCCGATGCCGCCGCAGCCGCAGTAGCGTTCCTTCGGGTCCAGCGTCACAGTGATGTGCCCGCCCTCCCACACGCCTTCCACGTAGGGCCAGCGGCCGTAGCCGATGCCGTTGCCAAGGGTCCACACGCGCGTCAACCGGTTCAGATGCCCGCGCGTCGCCGCCACGCCGGCAGCTATCGCGTCGGCATCGTTGGCAATGTACACCGGTGCTTTGACGCCTCGCTCGGCCAGTACGCGCGTCAACTCGTCGGCCAGGCGCATTCCCTTCAACTGCCCAAGGTTTGGCGCGTCCTCCACTACGCCGTGCCGCACGACGCCCGGTACGGCCACACCAATGGCGTCGAGCGGTGCATTTGTGTCGCCTGCAACGGCGACGATCTGTTCTGCAACTTTCTCGACAATTTCGCTGCCGGGCACTGCCAGCAGCGCGTCCAGTTCGTCCCGGTCGCTGGGGAAGCGAAGCGGCTTTCCGGTCAGCCGCTGATCTTGAAGCTTGCCGGCCACAATGTGCGCAGTCATCACCACGCCGATCGCGGTGGTCATCTCGAACTCCTTTTAGCTTGCCTGGTAGCGGCCCAGGCGGCCCAGGCCGTTGAAGGCCGCCACCTTGTAGCACTCGGCGAGTGTTGGATAGTTGAACACGGTATCCACAAAGTAGTCCACCGTGCCGCCCAGCGTCATCACCGCCTGGCCAATGTGCACCAATTCGCTGGCGCCTTCGCCGATGATATGGACGCCCAATACCTTGCGTGTGTCCCGATGAAAGATCAGCTTCAGACGTCCGGTGGTATCGCCGCGAATCTGTCCGCGCGCAGTCTCGCGATAGTAGGCCATGCCTACCTCATAGGGAACGTCCTCGTCCGTGAGCTGCTCCTCGGTCTTCCCGATGAAGCTGATCTCAGGAATGGTGTAGATGCCGTAGGGGTAAAAGCTTGGGTTCGACGTTGTGGCGTTGTCGTTGAAGGCTCGCGCCGCGGCTATGCGCCCCTGTTCCATTGAGACCGAGGCCAGCGCCGGAAAGCCCACCACGTCGCCTACTGCAAAGATGTGCTCCACCTTGGTGCGGTAGTGCTCGTCCACCGGGATGCGGCCGCGCGAGTCGGCTTCCAGTCCGGCGGCAGGGAGGTTCAGGTCTTCGACCGCGCCCTGCCGGCCCACGGCGTAGAGCAGAGCGTCGCCGGAGATGCGCTTCTTGCTCTCCAGGTTCGCAATCACAGTTCCGTCCGGCAGTTCTTCCACGCTCTCCACTTCCTCGCCCAGACGCAATGTCACGCGCGAGTCGCGTAGGTGGTAGCTCAGTGACTCGATGATCTCCTGGTCGGCAAATTCCAGCAGCTTGCTGCGTTTCTCGATCACTGTCACGCGCACGCCCAGGATGGCGAACATGCAGGCGTATTCCACGCCGATCACGCCTCCGCCCACCACGATCAGCGAGCGCGGCAGCGTGGGCAGGTCCAGGACCTGGTCGCTGTTGATAATCGTGCGGCCGTTGAACGGCACCTTGGGCGAGGAGGAGGGCTTGGTCCCCACGGCCACGATCATGCGGCTGGCCTCGATCGTCGTGTCGCCCTGCGGTCCTTCCACGCGCAACTGATGTGGGTCCACAAAGTGCGCAATGCCGTGCAGCACGTCTATACCGTTGCGCGAGAGCTGCGCCTCTGTCACGTCTACTTCGGTTTTGATTACCGCCTGCACCCGGAACGCCAGGTCGGCCATGGTGATCTTTTCCTTCACCCGGTAGTTCATGCCGTAGACCGAGCGGTAGTTGTAGCCGGACAGATGCAGCACGGCCTCGCGCATTGTCTTGGAAGGAATCGTTCCGGTATTCACGCAGACGCCGCCGACCACCGAACGCGCCTCGATGACGACAACCCGTTTCTTCATTTTGGACGCAGCCACGGCGGCGCGCTGGCCCGACGGCCCGGAGCCAACAACCGCCAGATCGTACTTCACGGCGCTCATGCGAACATCTCCCGGGTCTTGGTTGCGAATTGAGCTGCGGCGTGTCGACAGGGAAGGAAAAAGCGGTAATACTCCACAATCGGAGGCTACCATAGCTCGCCGCCTCCCAGACAGTCCAGCACCACGTGCGCGCCACCGTATTTCCTGCAGTTTGGCGCCTTCGTCCGCTCGAAGTAAACAAAAGGCTCCCGCAATCTGCCAGGATTGCAGGAGCCTCCAATTCCTCTTCGAGTTGAAGTTCGCTGTGCGCCGTTCAGACACGCGCAGGATGCGCCGCATAGCCCATGGACGGACGGCTCTTGCCCGCAAAGGCGCCGCCCGGCTGTCGTGCGTCTTCCAGATTGAACTGCCGGATCATTCGATCGAGTTCGCCGGCCAGAGAGGCCAGGTTCTTCAGCGCTTCCACGGCCTCTTCCGCGCCCTGCGAGTTCTCGATAGCCAGTAGCGAAATCTGTCCCGCCGACTCCGAGATTTCGCCCGAGGCGGCCGTTTGCTCCGTTGCCGCCGTGGCGATCAGCTGGATCTGATGTTCGACGTGCTTCGACGACTCGATGATCGCTTCCAGGCTTTTGCGTGCGCGGGAGGTTTCGCTCATGCCGGACTCGACCGCTGTGTGGCTCTCGCGCATTACGTCCAGCGTGGCCCGCGTCTCATCCTGGATGCTGCGAATCGTACCGGCAATCTCTTCCGTTGCTCCCTTGGTGCGCTCGGCCAGGCGGCGCACCTCGCCTGCCACCACGGCGAAGCCGCGCCCGTGCTCGCCGGCCCGCGCCGCCTCGATGGCCGCGTTCAGCGCCAGCAGATTCGTCTGTTCGCTGATCTCCTGGATCACACTCACTACTTTTCCGATCTCCTCCGAGCGGCGAGCCAGCGACGTCATCTTCTCTGACACGGTGCCAGTAGCATGCGCGATCTTCTCCATGGTGGTTGCCGCAGCCTGCATCACGGCTCCGCCCTGGTTGGCCACCTCTGCTGAGGCGCGACTGGCGCCGGCGGCGCTCTCCGCGTTGTGGCTGATTTCGCCAATCGTTGCCGTCATCTCCTGCGCCGCAGCCGCAATCTGGTTGGTCTTGCTCGACTGCGTGTTGGCATTGCCCGCCGTCTGTACTGAGCGCGAACTCATCTCAGCCGCAGCGGAAGATAACGTGTCCGCGCTCTGCGCTACCGCCCGCAGCACTTCCTTGATCGATTCGACGCTTTGATTCAGCGCCTCGCCCAGTTGGCCGATCTCATCAGCCCCGTTCGCTTCCAGGCGCGCTGTGAGGTCCTTTGCTGCAAGCCGCTGCAGCGCGTCGTTCACTTCTTTTATGCGCGGCGCCACCAGCTTGGTTAGCGTGACTCCGATGATGGCGCAGATGGCCACAATCAGCAGGCTCACTGTCATGTTGATCCAGGTAGCGTGGCTGCTCATGTTCGTCGAGAGCTCGGCTTCCTGCAGCCCGTTCTTGACATTGAGATCGAAGTCATCGCTGATAGCTGTCTCGGTATCGGAAAATGCAGTCCTGGTTGCTGCAGAAGTGAGCAGGTCCATGGCGTCTCCAACTTTGCCTCCGAGCAGGTCCGCCGCGGCTTTGTTGCTCGCATCCAGGTAACGCATCCAGAAAGAGGAAAACCTGTTGTACAGTTCACGCTCGCCCGGATAGATGGCAGAGGGCTCATAAGCCTTCAGATCCTCCTGAACCTTTGCAATCTGCTGATGACGCAGATCATTCTCCTCGTTCATGCAGGCCGTTGTCTGGCATAAAAGCATCTGCTGATCGGCGCGTGCCAGCTGGTTGAAGGAACCGCGCAGTTTTGAAAGGGCAATCACGGATGGGAACCCATTCGCGCTCGCGTCCGTGCACGATTTCGCGATGCTGTGAAACGTCAGGAACGTGTAGATTGCAAGTGCAGTGCACAGAATGCACACCAGGCCGAACGCGTAAGCAAATTTGCGAGCAATCGGGATATTGCGAAGGAGGGACATGGTCTTTGGTTCCTTTCCCTTTCTGAGCGGCAGCATTGCCCGGATCGGACCTGCAACCGCTGTGCCATGGCAGAGCGCCGGACATAGCCGTCATCGGCGGAACCGGAGAAACCTTGAACCGTCAGCCGTCGAAGGGCAGCGCTGTTCCGCCTTGCCTCGTGCCCGGATGCGCACTATAGTTGCGCCGTCCCGGCACGACACTCCAAAAGGGAAGCGAACGGAACCTCAAGGCCTGCCGCATGACAATGGATATGCAATGCTCGTGGAAAGTTTTCGCTCTCGCCGCGCTGGCCGCAGGTTCAGTCGCGGCTGCAGGCCAGGCCGCGCAGAAGCCTGCGCCGCCGGCTCCTACCCCCGCCGAAGTCGCCATTCAGGCGGCTACGGAAAAGGATCATCAGCGCGTAATGGACGCGCTCGGCATCAAGGCCCTGCGTCCCGGTGCCGATGGTGACCCGCACTCGCCCCGCGCCGCCAACTACGACGAGTCGAAGGCCAATTCCGCCGCTGCTTTGCCGGATCCGCTGACCATGAACGACGGTCGCAAAGTGACAACCGCTGGAGAGTGGTGGAAGCTTCGCCGCCCGCAGATCGTCGAGCTGTTCGATC
Source organism: Acidobacteriaceae bacterium UBA1795 (assembly GCA_002314435.1). Lineage (GTDB taxonomy): Bacteria > Acidobacteriota > Terriglobia > Terriglobales > Acidobacteriaceae > Telmatobacter. Next base: position 22,050 of record DCFV01000106.1, read on the forward strand.
GCGAAATCTACGGGCGCACCCCGGTACAGCTGCCCAAAGTGACTTGGGAGGTTCTCAGTACCACCCGCGAAACCAACGGCGGCATCGCAGTCATCACGAAAAAACTCATTGGCCACGTCGATAACTCCGCCGATCCAAAGGTGAAGGTAGACATCGAATTAACGCTGTCCACGCCCACCGATGCCAGAGGGCCTGTGCCTGTAATCCTCGAGCTTGGGTTCAGCAAGGAGTTCCTGGCCATGCTGGTGCAGCGCTACCCGCAGTTTGCGCCCAAGCCGGGCGACGGACCTACGTGGCAGCAGCAGGTGCTGGCGCGCGGTTGGGGCTATGCCGAGTACGTGCCCACCAGTGTGCAACCGGACAATGGTGCGGGCTTGACCGAGGGCATCATCGGCTTGGTCAACAAAGGGCAGCCACGCGCTCTCGACGACTGGGGTGCGCTCAAAGCATGGGCCTGGGGCGCGAGCCGCTGCCTCGATTACTTTGAGATCGATCACGCCGTTGATGCCAAACAGGTGGGGATCGAAGGACACTCGCGGTACGGAAAGGCATCGCTGGTGGCTATGGCTTATGATCCGAGGTTTGCCATCGGCTACATCAGTTCCTCCGGTGAGGCTGGCGCCAAGCTGTTCCGGCACCTGTTTGGCGAGGAGATCGGCAACGTGGCGGGGACGCAGGAGTACCACTGGATGGCCGGTAACTTCCTGAAATATGACAGTTCGCTCAGCGTGAACGATCTGCCCGTCGATGCCCACGAACTGATTGCGCTGGCGGCGCCGCGGCCCGTGTTCATCGGCGCTGGGGCCACCGAGGGGGACGGATGGGCGGATGCGCGCGGCATGTTCCTGGCCGCCGTGGGCGCGGGGCCGGTATATAAGTTACTGGGAAAGAAGGACCTGGGGACGCCGGAGTATCCGTCAATTGAAACCGCTCTGATCACCGGCGATCTGGGCTTCCGGCAGCATACAGGCGGGCACACTCCGGGACCGAACTGGCCGACTTTTCTGGAGTTTGCGAGACGCTACTTGCATGCTCCGAGAGTAGTGCAGTAGTTTGCTGAGATTGTTCGATCAGAGCGGCTTCGTCATCACGATGCAGTGGCATTCGTGGCCTTCTTTTACGCGCTGCGGCGAACGGAATTCCTCGGTGCCGGTTGCCACATAGCCAAAGCGGCTATAAATGGGCGGCAGTTCGGGGCGCAGGCTTAGGACAGTGATTTCAATGGCCCGGAAGCCCTGCTGGCGAAAGCGGTCCTCCGCGGCCTGCATCAAGCGACTGCCTAATCCGGAGCGTTGATGCGCGGGGTCCACCGCCAACATGCCCAAATAGCCGTGATCGCCGCGCGTCTCCATGTAGATCGACGCAATCAGATGGTGCGCGTCGTTCTCAGCCACCAGAATCTCACCCTTTTCCATCACGGCAGCCAGACGCACATCGTCCGTACGCGTGGATTCGAGAAAGCTCTCCACTGCGAAGGCGGCGTTGATCATCGAGATCAGCCGAGGGCGGTCAGCTGGCGTGGCAAGGCGGAAGCGAACTGAGGCTGGGGCATTCATGGCGGATGACTCCATGATACCCACGGGGCGTCCCAGGAGGCCAAATCTGCGTCAGGGGTGGCAGGTTTTACACTGGGCTTAGGACCGAATGATGAAGCAGATTGCCATTGCGCTCGGAGTACTGGCGCTGCTCGTGGGCGTCATGGCGTACAACGTGTGGCGCGCGGGCACTGAGACGATTGCGCACAAGCCGGGCGTGGTGGAGCAGGGGCGCATGGACCTGCATACGCAACTGGTGCAGGCCGAGCTGCGCGAAGCGGAGATCGAGAAGGTCTACTGGAACGCGCCGGAGAAACTCGCGGTGCTGATCCACTCGCACGAGCAGCGCGTTGAAAAGCTGAACGGCAACCCGGCGGGAAGCGAGATCGTGGCGCACGACATGGATGCGATCGCGCGCCTGCAAAAGCGGATTGAGGCCATTGCGGCGGAGCGGGCAGCGGCGGCTGAAGCACAGGCTGCATCGGCTCAGGACGCCGCGGGTACAAATCCGTCGAACCCCTAAGCAGCTCGCGGCGTCAAAGTGTTCCACGTGGAACATTTTTTGAAAAATCGGTTGGTTTGCTTCCGGTAGACCACGCCCGAGGGCGATTATGCGCCTTTTGGGGAAAATTCCTTGCAATGAAAATTCGGAAATTCGCGAGTCATCGAGCGGCAGTGACGGCGGGATTCGTGTAGTGGTATGCGGTGGAGTGAGGGTCTTGCTTGCTGGGGATAGCGCACAGGGAATAGTTGGTTCCTGGTGGGGTTGGGAGTGTGCTTTCCCAGGCTAGAATGCGCGGACCTAGGGCACCCAGTACCCAGAGTCGCTGCGGGAAGTTGCATCCTCCTGCATCCGAGCCGCCCACCATATTTCGAGGTCATTCCGGCGTGACGGAAATCACAGCCGAGAGTTTGAAAGGCTAACTATCGTCACTCCGCTGCAGCTGCATTGCGAGAGAGGTGACTATGAGGCCCCCTGTCGTCATCAGCATGACGTTCTTTGTGTGCGGCCTGCACGCTCAGCTCAAGAACCCAAACGCACCACAACCGACCACGCCAATCAAGGTTGAAATCAGCGAAGAGAAAGTGGTGCTTCACAAAGACTTGGAAATCGTGCTGCGCTCAAAGCAAGGGGTGTCTACCCGAACGAACAAGATCGGAGACACTCTGGAGTTTGAGGTGATCCGCCCTGTGATGGCCGGCGATCTGGTGGTCGTCGCAAAGGGAGCGACTGCCACGGGAAAGATCGTCGAGTCACAACGGTCCGGAAGAATGGGAAAAGGCGGGGGGCTCCGGATCGACGTGGAAAGCGTTCAACTTGTGACAGGGGAAAAGCTGCCACTCGTCTCTCATGTGGACTTCGACGCAGGATACTCCGGGAGCATGGACAGGGCCGCCATGATAGGCTTCGCGGGTTTTCTTGTTGGCAGCTTGCAGAAGGGACAAGAAGCCCAGGCCCAGAAGGGCTCACGTATGCCCGCGTGGGTTGCAGCCGATGTTTCGATCCCACTGGCTGATCTTAGGTCGAGTCAGCCCGCACCACAGCCTCCGCGTACCGATGCTGGAAGCATTTACCTTTTCATGGACGCAACCACAGGACCGAGCCTGGAGGCGAAGTTCCTGATCGGCGAGGCGCATTACTTTGTGCCGTCGTCGCTCGCTGTTCGTATTGACGTCCCGCCGGGCGATTATTGGGTGCGAACCGGAAGGGCAGCCAAGAACGACAAGTTCGGAAAGGAAGAAGCCGCGGGTCTTTTTCATATCGCATTGAAGGCCGGCGACAGCTGCTACATCACGGCCGAGCCCGATAGTCACGATCGATACAACGCCCTGCTTCGTACCTTAGCGCCCGCCGACGGAGAGGAGCACGTCGAAAAGTCTGAGGTGCTGTTTGAATATCCGCTCGCTAACCGTCCGGAAGAGGTTCTTCGCCGTCTTCGGGCGCAGCCAATCAAATAACACGTTGATTGTTTGTAGCA
>DCFV01000106.1:25886-32228 GCA_002314435.1 Acidobacteriaceae bacterium UBA1795
GTTATCGGGTTAGTCTGATGGCCGAAGTTGGGGGTGTTGTCCGTCTTCCAGGTTGCGGGTGTGGGCGGCCGGTAACCCGGGCGAGGAGTGGGATTATTCCGTGTTGTAGTAGATTCAGCACCGTTCCGCCAGTACCTGTACCGCCGTCAGTGAGTAGAAGCTCTTTCTATCTTCAGGAACTCATCGCGAAGCTTCGAGTTGAAGTTTTCGTAGTATCCGTTCTCCCATGGAAAGCCGGGTTCGATGTACAGCGTTCTGGCAACCGGGCCACCTGTCAACCTTGGCGGTTGTATGGATGAAGGGTCCGGTTGTAAGGTGGCTGATCATGAAGACGACCAGCGAATGCGGTCCTGTAACCCGACGGCAGTTTTTGGCGGCCGGTGTAGTGGGTGGTGCTGTCCTCGCCGCTGGCTGCAAACCAGGCCGTCAGTCTGTTTGGGAATTCTTTACTCCCGAAGAAGCGCGAACGCTTTCGACGATCTGTGATCAGATCATCCCCGCCGATGACTACCCAAGCGCTTCGCAGGCCGGTGTCGTGACCTATATTGATCGCCAACTGGCGCGTTTCTACCGCGCCCATCGCGATGCCTACCGGATTGGGCTCCAGAATGTGCAGGAATTGAGCCAGCGGCATTTTGCGCAGGTTCTGGAAGCTCTGACGGCGGAGAAACAGTTGCAGGCAGTCCTCTTGATGGAAACGGAACAGGCTGAGTTCTTCGAGATGGTGCGCAAGCACACCTTCGAGGGCTTCTACGGTTCGCCGCGCCACGGCGGTAACCGGGACGCGGCAAGTTGGCAGATGCTGGGATTATCTGAACCGCCACTGTTGGGCCGGGCTCAGTATGACTTGAGGGAGCGCGGCGGCCAATGAAACGTGTCAATGCAGTCGTCATTGGAGCAGGCGCGGCGGGCGGCATTGTGGCCAAGGAACTCGCCTGTGCCGGGTTGAGCGTTGTTCTGCTGGAAAGGGGCAAGTGGTATACCGCCGCCGACTGCCGCAAGGATGATCTGCGCAACCAGCGGACTACGGTACTGGGCAACGCATTTGGTCCCGAGGAAGAAGGAAATCCACGCGTTTGGCTCGACGCCGATGGACACCCGCATACGGCACTACCCAATGAAGGCTCCTACCAGAACAATGCTGCTTGCGTAGGTGGTGGAACCCTCAGCTATGGCGCGCAGGCCTGGCGTTACCTGCCGCAGGACTTCCGCATGCGCTCGACCTACGGCGCTCCTTCGGGAAGCTCTTTGGAAGACTGGCCCATCACCTATGACGATCTGGAGCCGTTTTATGAAAAGGCTGAATGGGAGATTGGCGTTTCCGGTGACTACTCGGGGACACCATTTCATGGGCCACGCAAGCGCGACTTGCCGATGCCGCCATTACCGCCTGGCAAAGAGTTCAGCATCTTGGAACCGGCGGCAAAACGCCTGGGGCTGCATCCGTTTCATATTCCCATGGCGCGGAACAGCATTTCTTACAACGGACGCGGCCCATGCATGAGGTGCCGCTGGTGCGTCGGATTTGCCTGCGAGGTAGACGCCAAAAACGGCTCACAGAACACAGTGATACCGGTGGCGCTCGCTACCGGAAACTGTGAGCTGCGCACAGAATGCATGGTGAAAGAGATTCTCTCTGACGAACACGGCCGGGCGCGGGGCGTGGCCTATTTCGATGAAAAAGGAAGACTGCAAGAACAGCTCGCGGATGTCGTTGTAGTCTCTGGTTGCGCTATCGAGTCGGCGCGTCTTCTGCTCAATTCGCGGAGCCGGCTCTTTCCTGACGGTTTGGGGAACCGCTATGACCTGGTAGGCCGCCATCTGCAAGGGCATCATTACACCGGCGCTGTCGGTTTCTTCGACTTCGAGACTTACGACGACTTGGGGCCGGGCGCCACCATCGCCGTCTCCGACTACAACCATGGAACACCCGGACTCTGCGGCGGGGGCATGTTGGCCAACGAGTTCATCCGCCTGCCTATTCATATGGTGGACAGGATGCCCCCTGGGACTCCGCGCTGGGGGCTGGGGCACAAGCAGGCGATGCGGCAATGGCACAAACGCTCGATTGTGATCATGGGACCGACCCAGCAGATTCCCACTGCTGAGGGTCGGGTGACGGTCGATCCTGGCGTGAAAGATAAATGGGGACTTCCCGTGGCACGCTTCGAGGGCAACGTGCATCCTCATACCTTCGAGATCGGCGATAAACAAGCCAGCAGAGCAGAGGCCTGGTTGAAAGAAGCGGGTGCGATTCATACCTCGCGGATGTCCTCCAGGCCGGAGCAGGTCTCAGCCGGCCAGCATCAGGCTGGCACCTGCCGCATGGGCAGCGATCCTCACACCTCCGTCGTCAACCGCTTTTGTCAGGTACATGACGTGGACAATCTCTTCGTCATCGATTCCAGCGTGCATGTAACAAATGGCGGATTCAATCCCGTCCTCACCATCATGGCCATCGCTTTCTATGCATCCGATGCCCTGGTACGTACATGGAGAGGAACGGGATTGCGGTCATGACCAGTATCTGGAGGAAGATTGCAGCAGCGACTGGCGCAGTCGTGGTGATGGCAGTGACCTGCGTCTACAGCGCGTCCTGGTATTACACCACGCAGCGCGGTGCGGGCTGTGCGAGTTGTCATGAGATGGCGGTCGTGGTCGGCGTGGCGCACAACTCCGCGCACAGGACCATGGGCTGCGAAGTCTGCCACGAAGCCAGCCTTGCGACCAAACTCCGCCATATTCGAGTACATCTCAGTGGCCGGTTGCCCGAGGTGATCCGTCTACGCGATGTGGATGTGCTCACCATGACGAGCAGTTGCCAGAAGTGTCACCAGCATGAGTACTCCGCATGGCACGCGGGGCCTCACAGCGCCACCTACAGGCAGATCTTTGCGGATCCCGTTCACAATTCCAAGCGCCGCTTGATGGAAGACTGCCTGCGCTGCCACGGAATGCACTTCAACGGCTCGGTTCAAAGCCTGGTGCAGCCGCAGAACACAATCGGGCCGTGGCAAATCACGCGGGCTGATTTTGCCGATCAACCGACGATGCCCTGCCAGACCTGCCATCAATTGCACCGTAAAGGCGAGCCGCAAACCAAGCCGGAGAAGCGCATCTCTGTGGCAGAAGACGTGGCCAGAGAATCCCTGGCCTATTTCGACCGGCGCGAGGGGATGCACTTTGCTGTGGTGAAACTGGCCCTTCCGGTGCTTAAGGATGGTGCTCGCACGGTCGTTACAAGCCCCGATCCGCGGCAGGCGTTGTGCTATCAATGCCATGCGCCCCGATCGCCGGAAGCGGGAAGCGATGCTGCTGCGCAAAGCCTGGGACCGCAAATTGGATCGGGTGACGACCGCACCCCGATGGGAGTCCACGAAGGCATCAGTTGCCTGGCCTGCCATATGGGGCACAACGAAAACACGCGGGTCAGCTGTAAGGATTGCCATCCTAAGATGTCCAATTGCGGCATCGATGTGGAGAAAATGGATACGACTTTTGCAAATGGATCAAGCCCACACAATATCCATTGGGTGAAGTGCACGGATTGCCATCAGCACGGGATTCCGAAGACAAAAGTGAAACCCAGTACGGGAGAATAGATCTGATGATCGCTTCTCCGTTGCGACAGAGCAGCCTGACCTTTGAGAGCCTCTCCGGGAACGTACATCCGAATATAAATGAGTCACATGCCGTGTTGGTGCATTGACGCGCAGGTGGATGCGTCTTAGGCTCATACCTATGGAATTCACGGTAAACGAGCTCGAGAAGGAGCCGATCGAATTCGATCTGGAATTGGCGGCTGGGGCGGTCGATTTTGGCGGGGAAGCGGAACAGGACGGGCCGCTGAAGACGTCGGGCCGGGCCGAGGTGATCCACGAGCACCGGGGGCCGAAGGAGATTGTGGCCGATATCCGGCTGAGGGGTCGGTTTGCAGGCGAGTTTGAGGTGCCCTGCGCGCGGTGCGTGGAGGCGGTAAAACTGCCGCTTGAGGGCGAATTTGACCTGATCTTCCGACCGGTGGGGGTGGACGGGGGCACGTCGGAGCGGGCCATCTCAGCGCAGGAAACCGAAATCGGTTATTATCAAGAAGACAGTCTATTGCTTGAGGATGTGCTGCGCGAGCAGGTACTTTTGTCTCTGCCGGCCAGGACGCTGTGCAAGCCTGACTGCAAAGGGCTTTGCCCGCGCTGCGGCAAGAACCGCAACCTTGAGGCGTGCTCCTGCGAGGAGGGTCCTGCGGACCCCCGCTGGGAGGCGTTATCTGGGCTCCGCGGCAAGGTAAAGTCCGAAGGATAAAGACCCCCGAGAAATTGAGGGTGTCCCGACCGCGCCGGAGGGCAGTGAGGACCTTGTATGGTCTGAAGCCGGGCCGGACGTCGGGCGGAGACACGAAAGGAATTGCATCATGCCTAATCCGAAAAGGCGCCACTCGACGCGGCGCACTGCACTTCGCCGCTCTCACGACTTTCTGACCGCTTCGGGCGTCTCGGAATGCCCGAACTGCCACGAGAAGAAGCTGCCCCATCACGCCTGCGCCAAGTGCGGCGAGTACAAGGGCCGCGCCGTGCTGGATACCAAGGAAACAGCCAAGTAGTCTGACTGAGCCATGCTCATCGACATTGCGCTGGACGCTGTAGGTTCCGATAAAGCACCCGAGCCGGAGATCCGGGGGGCGATTCTCGCCTGCCGGGCCCTGCCCGTGCGGGTCCACTTGGTGGGCCCTGAGGCGGAGCTGCGCGATCTGCTGGATGAGCACCTGGAAAACGAGGACCTGCCGATCGTCATCCACAACGCTACAGAGCGGATTGGGATGGACGAAAAGGCGGCACACGCGGTGCGCACCAAGAAGGACAGCTCCATGCGCGTGGGGCTGAAACTGGTGCGTGAGCGCAAGGTTGCGGGCTTTGTGACGGCGGGCAACACGGGCGCCGCGATGGCCACGGCCAAGATGGTGCTGGGCGCGTTGCCGGGTGTGGATCGTCCGGCGCTGGCGACGCCAATGCCTACCTCGAAGGGCAACCCGTGCGTGCTGCTGGACGTGGGCGCGAACGTGGACTGCAAGGCGCAAAACCTGGAACAGTTTGCCGTGATGGGCGAGATGTATGCCCGCAGCGTGCTGAAGATTGCCAAGCCGCGCGTGGGGCTGCTCTCGATTGGCGAAGAAGAGACCAAGGGCAACGACCTGACGCGCGAGGCGTTTCCGTTGCTGAAGGCACTGCCGATCCACTTCATCGGGAACGTCGAGGGGCGCGATATCTTCAACGGCCATGCGGACGTGATTGTCTGCGACGGCTTCGTGGGGAACGTTGCGCTGAAGACGAGCGAAGGCATCGGGCGGTTTGTGCGCGATGTGTTGCGTGAGGCGCTGACGCGCACGGTGACGGCGCAGGTCGGTGCGCTGCTGTCGCGGCGGGCATTCAACGAGTTTCGTCGGCGGCTGGACTACACCGAATATGGCGGCGCACCGCTGCTGGGGGTGCGCGGGGTGTGCATCATCGGCCACGGCTCGTCGAACGACCACGCCATCTTCAACGGCGTCCGCGTTGCCTATGAGTTTGCACGTGCGGGCACGAACGAGAAGATAGAGCGCGAGTTTGCCAATCGTCCGGCGCACAAGCCGGAAGGCGACGGCACGAAGCCGGACACTACGGTCCACTAAACGATGACCGAAGACGCGGGAAAGAAGAATCTGAATGCATTGAAGACGTGGGCGGGCCAACTGGCCTGCCCGGTCTGCTTTGGAACGCTGCGTGTGGAGCCGGCCTCGGCGACCTGCGCGGAGTGCGGGCGTGTGTACCCGGTGGCAGACGGAATTCCGGTGCTGATTGCGGAGCGGGCGGAGAAAAGGCCGGCCTAAGTTCTTAGTGCCGGTGGTAGAAAGGCCAGACAATCATTGCGGCGCAGGCCATGGCGAGCAGGGCGCCCAAGGCTATCAGCGTGTAGATCAGGACAAGGTTGGGACCTTTGGAGGCTCCGTCGGCCTGCGGGGGCCGGTGCTCCGTGTGAGCGTTCTTACTCATACTTGAGCGCATCCACGGGGTCGAGTTGGGCGGCGCGTGTGGCAGGGACAGTGCCGAAGACCACACCGACGACTGTTGCCGCGAACAGCGCGATGAGAACTGACAGCCAGGAGAAGGGCAGCGCGTAGTCAGTAAACAGGCGAATCGATACCGGGACGGTGAGGCCGACGATGACGCCGACGATGCCACCGGCCAGCGAGATAATGACCGCTTCAGAGAGGAACTGGAGCTTGATTTCGCGGTAGGTGGCGCCGAGGGCCTTGCGGATGCCGATCTCTCGAATGCGAGAGCGTACGGTCGCCAGCATGATGTTCATGAT
>DCFV01000100.1:0-6729 GCA_002314435.1 Acidobacteriaceae bacterium UBA1795
GCCAAACCTGCGGCGCCGTGGCACATCTGACACTTCGACTTGTACAACTCCTGCCCGGACTGGCCGAAGCTCATGACACCAGCGAAGACAAACGCCATCGCGAGCGCCGCATTGCGAAACTGACCTGCTGCCATTGATCCACTCCTGAGGACTCCCCGGCCACAAGGGACGGGAATATCACAGAGGAGAACAGCTCAATGGAAACAACTGGGCTGCGCTACTTCCCGCATCCCTCTGGTCGAAAATCCACCACGGTTAAAACAGCGGTTGGACTGCACTAAAAGAGGATGGGCGCGCTTACGATCTGCCCCCATCCCCCGCGGACTAAAACGCGTACTTCACACTCAGGCTAACTATGTCCCCATGATAGTCCCGGGACGCCGGACCGGCTGCACCCGCTTCCCCGTAGCCATGGTGCTCCCAGTTGCCGTGCCAGGTCCACTGCGGCGCGACAGTCACCTGTAGGTCGGTGAAGGGCGAAACCGTGGTGGAGTTCAGAGCGCCGGGCACCATGTTCGGATTGATCTCGTCTGCGCCGCCGCTTACGCTGTTCAGCCTTACGCCGCCGACAAACTTCACGATTCTCGCCGGTGCGTAGCTGATCGATCCCGAGTAAAACGCGACCGGGGCATGGTAGTAGCCGTTGCCGAGGTAATAGCTGGCCGATCCGGTGTCAGGACTGTTCGTCACCGTGCAGGTGCCGGAGTTGCTGGCTCCAGGCGGCAGAGGCGCTGACGCAGTCGCCGTGTAGACGTAGCACAGGTCGGTCACCGAGAACGTGTCGTCATGGGCCATGTTGAAGTCCACGCCGACCGCCTCAATGGGTGCCACATGCGCGGCCACGCTAATGTTGCGACTGTGCTCCTGGTGATTTACCAGCGGGTCGCTGTTCTTTGCGCTGTAATCGTTGCCGGCCACAGCCAGGTTGAACCACTTGTTCGGCGCATACGTAGCACGGCCCCGCAGGTGGAATATCTTGTCCGGAGCCTCGCGCGTATACGTGTTGGTGGTGGTGGCGGAGTCTGAGTTCTTCGCCTCCATCTCCTCTAAGTTCACGTTGAGCCGGAAGACATGTGAGGGCTGTATCACCGCACCAAGCAGCAGCCAGTTCTGGTGCCAGTTGAGCGGATCGTCTTCGTCTTTGGCGATGCGGCGCGTGTTGAACCGCCACCCGCCTGAAAGCTTGAACTCAGGCATGACTGTGAAGGTCGCCAGCACGGTGTTGCCCAGGTTCCTCTGGCCCAGGAATCCGGCGTCGGAGGTGGTGGTCGTGGTGGGTGTCAAACTGCTCAGCGGCGTAAGGGCAGTGGTGCCTGCGGCCGCGGAACCCGCCCAGTTCTCCACCGTCAGGCTGTTCGAGCTTGGCAGGCGGAAGTTCTGGAAGGTAATGACATCGGAAATCGAAACGATCTTGTTCAGCTCGCCCTCGATGCTGTAGTCGGCATTCACGCTCACGCGCTTGTTGTGCGCGAGGCGGCCGTTACCCAGGGCACCCGAGTCAATCTCCTGCCGCTGGTAAGTGCGGCTCAGGAAACCAGTGAACGTCTCATTGAAACTGTTCACGTTGGTGATGCCACTGTTGTAGGTCACCCGCCCGTTCATGCTCAGGCGATCCCAGTAGTGCGAAACAAAGCGCAACTGCTCGGTCGGAAAGCTGGTGCGGGTCGGCGCCGCCTGGCTCTGTACCGAGCTCGAACTGCACTTCGGATTGGCGATCGTCCCTACCACCTCGATCACGCCGCCGCACTTGGCCGTCGACAACGTATTGATGCCCAGTGAAACCGGAGTTCCATCGGTCAGTTGATAATTGGCGCCAACCAGCGAGTATGGCGAGTCGCCCTTGTAGAGGACATAGAACTGGTCGTAGCTCAGAATGGTGCGCTTTGACAGCTTTACGTCCACTCCGCCCGTATAGGTGTCGCTCGCGTTGCGGAACCCCTGCAGAACCTGGACGTCGCCACCCATGTGCACGGTACTGTAGGACGGCCCCTCGTGCGTGCCGTGGTTGTAGCCCACCCGGTAGTTGATCCTTGCGAGCGGCATCAGGGTCAGCACAGTGTCGGTGTTGCGCCGCACGGTGTTGAACAGATGGGGCGTCGAGGGCTCAGGAACAAGTGCCGTGGGCCCCAGCAACGAGTTGGCAAGCAGGTTGTAGTCAAAATAGTTCCGGTCGCGGCGGAAACTGCCCGCGAAATCGTAAAAACGCCCCTTGGACATGCGAAAGTACGACATGTCGTACGGGTCCCCGCCATAGCCGGCGCTCGACGTCGACAGCGTGTCGAAGAACGGCGTCTTGGACGGGTTGACCGAGTGCATTTCCAGGCTCTGGCCCATGATGCGCATGCCGGTGCTCTGGTTCACCATGGTTGCCCACATCGCCTGGCTACCGGTCTGGTTGGCCGTGATGCGACCGCCCATCTCCAGCGATTGGTGCACCAGGTAGCCGCCGACCACTTTATCGGCCGACGCTGCGGGCTTCTTCTCGGTCGCCTTCTTGGCGGGTTGGGCCGGCTTGGCCGGCGCAGGCTGATCCTGGGCTGTTGCAGCGGCCGCGCCGCCGATTGCCAGGAATGCCGCTAGGGTAAGGGCACAGGGCCGGAAGATGCCGGCCGGCGACCCACCCAGACGCTTCAACGAAAGTGTCTGATATGTCATCGTTCGCCCCTTACTCCGTGGAATTAAAGAAATACTGACTGGTGTTCGATCCGTGAACACTGGTATGGCAGATTGTGCACGCCTGGTACTGCGCCGCCTGGTTGTGGAAGGTCGGTATCGGCCCGGTGGTGAAATTGGGCGACGGCGAATGGCACTGCATGCAAAGCGTGTTCACGTCGGCGCGGTTCAGCAGGCGCGGGTTGGGAGTGCCGTGCGGCGAGTGGCAGGCGGTGCATCCCTCTGTCCTGACCACAGCGTGCTCATACACGAACGGACCGGCCGTCTCCGTGTGGCATTTGGTGCAGACCGCATCCTGCTGCGCAGAGCTCTTCAGGGCCTTTTGCCCGTAAGTTCCGTGCGGGTTGTGGCAATCCGTGCACTTCATCAGGCCCTCGTCCACCTTGTGGTGGAAGGGCATGGAGAACTGCGGCTTCACATCGGTATGGCACTGATAGCACAGCTGCGGCTGTTCGGCCCTGAGCAGGTGCTCGGCCGTCTCGCTCTTATGCACGCTGTGGCAGGCAACGCAGCTCACATTGCCTTCGCCATGGGCCGAACGCTCAAAGTTGGCATGCTCGCCCTGGTGACAACCCAGGCACTTCGCATCCACTTCCTTGGCCGTGGCTTTGGCGGGATTGAAGATCTTGGCTGCGTCGCCTCCGCCATCTACGTGGTCTTTGCCCGGCCCGTGGCAGCCTTCGCAGGTCACGCCGTTCTTGCCGTGCATTTCTGCCATCTTGGCGTGGGGGTTGGTCGCAAACCCCTTGGCTACCTCTTCATGGCACGTTGCACAGGTCTCCGAGCCGACAAACTGACTCGGATCGGCCTGCTTGGCCTCACTGGCACCTGGCTTCCCCCCTTCTGCGGGGGAAGCCTTGACGATGGCACAGGCCATCGCAGTACTAATTAACAAAGTAAGGAATACGCGCAGTCCCGAATTTCTGACCGGAACCGCAGACGACAGCATTCGCGCAACTAACCTATTTTTTGGCATCCAAGAACCAACCTTTGCTTCCAATAGGGCCCCACTGACAGGTTGGATGGCCTCGCCGTCTATTGCACCGGCTGAAAGATCTCACCCACTCAACAGTTACCCGGATTCCATATCGGCGCGATCTGTGCGGAGCGTCACCTTACAGTAGGAAATGGTACGGCCTACCCATACCCCCATACGGTGACGTCCATCACTCACTGCCGGGTCCAAGCGACTGAATCCAGCTGTTTCATTCTAGGTGGATTCAAGCCAACTTCAGAAATTTGTTGCAGGATCAAGTTTGCCCTAATTCCCACCCCGGAACTCACTTTTTGATCAGATGCAGGGCGGCGCCAATCCATCATGACCCGTGAGGCCCATCACATCTTTCAACCGCGCCATTCGGGGAAACTGACTGCGAGCAATCGTGTCAAGCATGCAGGACCGGAGCTTGGTTACCTCGGAAAGCGCCGCGGATCCTTAAATCGGCGAGATTGGCCCGGGGTCGCGCTCTCATCATCGGCGGGGGGGCAGGGTAAAAGACCATGGCGAACGACGAAGCACCGGCTGGAATCTTAAAGCGTCAACGCAGCGCAGCCCGGCAGGGACCCCTTGGGTGTGCAGCCTGCGGCAGCCGTCGGCCCGGCTGGTTCTGCTCGCTCGGCAACTCCGTTCTGGCCGATCTGGAGCTGGTCACCAGCACCATATCGCTGCCCGCCCAGGCCAGTCTGTTTACCCAGGGCGAAGACGCTCGCTGCCTCTACCTGATCTGCAATGGTTACCTCAAGCTCACCACCGGTCGCCCCCAGGACCGCCAGATGATCGTCCGCGTGGCTGGCCCCGGCTCCATGCTGGGCCTCTACGCAGTGCTATCGCACGGCGTCTACGAGGTTTCGGCCGAATCTCTCACCCCGGCCCAGTTGCGGCCCGTCGAGCGCGATCGCTTCCTCAACTTCCTTCGCAGCCACAAAGAAGCCCAGATGCGCGCCGTCCAATGCATTTGCCAGGAGTACCGTTTCGCCCTGCAGGACGCCTGCCGAATCGCGCTGGCTGAAACCGTAGCTGCACGGCTGGCACGGCTGCTGCTCGAGCTATCGCACCAGATTGGCGAACAGACGGACAGCGGAGCATTCCACTTCCCGCTCCTGCTGACCCATGAGGAGATGGCTTCCATGGCCTGCACCACGCGCGAAACCGTCACCCGCACGCTCGGCCAGTTCCGCAAGGAAGGCTGGATCTCGATTGAGGACTCGCAGGTGACTGTCAACGCAGCTGACCACCTTCAGGCGCTCATCTAGGACCGCTCACACGAACCCGAACGGATCTATCCGCTTCCGCCTCTGCGCGTCCCTGCGTCCAAGAGCTATGATCGGGAGTGGGAGTTCTCGTTACGCTATGATCCGTGCTCTGCCCTGTTTGGCTGTTTTCCTTTTCTCCAGCATTGCCTTCGCGCAGGATCCGGCCGCTCCGGCCACATCGGCTGCGCCCGCCGCTGCACCCGTGACCCTGACCGCCTCGCCTGAGATCGCGACGTTCCAGAAGCTTGAAGATTCCTGGGACACTGCCATCAACATGCGCGACCAGTACGGGCTGGAACTGGTGCTCTCGCCCCTGTTTATGGACGTGGCGGCCAGCGGCGACATCACCACCCGCAACCAGCAGGTGGCCAGCCTGGTGGCGGGCGACGACAAAACCATGCATTTGGACCAAAAGGTCATCACCGTTCGTCTGCTGGGTGATATCGCCGTAGCCAATGGCACATATCTGCTGCACCACAAAACCGCCACCGGCCAAGCCGACGAAAAGGGCGTATTCACCCACGTCTTTGAGAAGGTCCGCGGCGGCTGGGTCTGCATCAACTCGCAACGCACCGCAGTGAAGCAGGAGACACCCGGCAAGAACAAGAAGGGATCCACGGCGGAGGAGCCGTTCCACATCCCCTTCTTTTCGAAAGACAGCAAGAACTAAGACTTTGGTTAACGGGCGCGCCCGCTTCAGGCCGTGGCGCGCCGCTGGCCCTGCACGCGGATGGAGACGTGCACCAGCGAGAGCGCCGCTGGAGTAACGCCGGGAATGCGGCTGGCCTGGCCGATGGTGCCGGGACGCACGCGTTCTAGCGTCTCCCTCATCTCCCGCGACAAGCCGCTGATCGTGCTGTACTCCAGCCACTCCGGAATTGCCACAGCCTCGGCCGCCTTGAGCTTTTCGATCGACTTGCGCTGCTGGTCAAGATACCCGGCAAACTTGATCTCGGTCTCGACGGCGCGTGCCTCGTTGCGCAGTGCCCGCCGGACTAACGCATCCTGCGGGTCCGCCACGGAAAACCGCGCCAGTTGCGGATCGGCAGCGAGCGTCTCGCCAAGCACGTTGAGCACTGGCTCAATCGTCACTTCCGGCCGTTTGAGCAACTGCGCCCAGGTCTGCCCCGCCGTCGCGGTAAGCTCCCCAAAGCCCGCCAAACGCAGTGCCTCTGCATCCGCCTTGCCCGTGGTCAGCAGTTGCTCCAGCGCAGCCATGCGCGCCTGCTTTTGCTCGTACTCGGCCCATGCCTCGTCGCCGATCAGGCCGAGGCGCCGGCCATGCGGCGTCAGGCGGCGGTCGGCGTTGTCGATACGCAGGTGCAGCCGGAACTCGGCGCGCGAGGTGAACATCCGATACGGCTCGTTGGTTCCCTTCGAGATCAGGTCATCGATCAGGATGCCGGTGTAACCCTCGGTGCGGTCCATGGTGAACGCAGGTTGGCCTTTCAGCCACAGCGCCGCGTTGATGCCGGCCATGATGCCCTGGCACGCTGCCTCTTCATAGCCACTTGTCCCGTTGATCTGTCCCGCGAGATACAGACCTTCCATCGACTTCACACGCAGCGTGCGATCCAGTTCTGTTGCGTCCACGCTGTCGTATTCGATGGCGTAGCCCGGCCGTAGCATCTCCGCGTCTTCAAGGCCGGGGATCGAGTGCACGATCTGCCACTGAATCTCCATGGGAAGGGACGTGGACATGCCGTTGACGTAGACTTCGTGCGTGTTCAGCCCTTCGGGCTCGAGGAAGAACTGGTGCTGCGTCTTGTCGGGGAACTTGACGATCTTGTCCTCGATCGACGG
>DCFV01000100.1:6999-7655 GCA_002314435.1 Acidobacteriaceae bacterium UBA1795
ATCGACGGGCAGTAGCGCGGCCCGATGCCCTCGATGCGCCCCGAGTACATGGCCGAGCGGTGCACGTTTTCGCGGATCAAGCGCAGCGTCTCTGGCGTGGTGAAGGCGATGTGGCAGCTCAGCTGCGGCTGCGCAATCTTCTTCGTCCGGAAGCTGAACGGAGTGGGCTCGGCGTCGCCAGGCTGCTCTTCGAAAGCTTCCCAGTGAATCGTGCGGCCATCGAGCCGCGGGGGTGTTCCGGTCTTGAGCCTGCAGGTTCGAAGACCCAGCGCGCGCAGCGCCTCACCCAGAAGAACCGATGCAGGCTCGCCGCTGCGACCCGCCGGATAGCGCTCTTCACCGCAGTGGATCAGCCCGTTCAGAAAAGTTCCGGTCGTGATGATGGTCGCCCCGGCCAGCAGGCGGCGCCCGTCGCGCAGCTTGAGGCCTAGCACCCGCCGCTTCGCCGCCGTGCCCTCCTCCAGCACCAGGTCCACCACCTCGGCTTGGCGAATGTGCAGGTCGGGCTGAGCTTCCAGCACTTCTCGCATCTTCACGCGGTAGAGTTGCTTGTCGCACTGCGCGCGCGGGCTCCACACGGCCGGACCTCGCGAGGTATTCAGCAGGCGAAACTGGATGCCGACCGCGTCCGCGACCTCGCCCATGATGCCGCCCAG
>DCFV01000056.1:0-36741 GCA_002314435.1 Acidobacteriaceae bacterium UBA1795
CGGAAGTGATCGAGCCGCACGATATCGTAGAGTTCGCGCGCGCGGCCGATGCGCTCAATCCACCAGTCAAAACCGCGCCGTTGTAGTACATCCCACCGATAGAGTGGATTGCCCCAGCGCTGTCCTGTGGCCGAAAAATAATCCGGTGGAACACCAGCCACGCGCACTGGTTTGAGTTCGGCGTCCAGCTCGAACAACTCCGAATGCACCCACACATCCGATGAGTCCATGTTCACGAAGATGGCCACGTCGCCCAGGATGCGAATCCCGCTGCCTTCTGCAGCCGTACGCAGGTTGTTCCACTGCGTGGCAAATGCAAACTGCAGCAGCTGCTCCTCCGCGAGTGCGCGCTCATGCTCGGCTGCGAATGCAGCCAGGGCCTGCGGGTCGCGGCGGCGCAATGGCTCCGGCCACGCGGTCCACGCGCCCGTGCCAAGCACGCGCCGCAACTGCGCATAGAATGCGTAGTCCTCAAGCCAGCCCTGCTGCGCACGGCAGAACTCGCCGAACGCACGCCACTGCATGGCAAACTGCGGCTCGTGCGGGCCGTGGTCGAGAAAGTTCCCTGCTGCCTCGTACAGCAGCGGCAGCTTGCACGCCTCCACCTGCCCAAAATCCACGTTGCCGCTGCGCCCGGCTAGACCCGCAATGCGTTCGGCTGCAATCCATCCCCACTCTGCGAGGTACTCAAGGCTGATGAGATAGGGATTGCCCGCAAACGCGGAGGAGCATGCGTAGGGCGAGTTGCCGTAGCCCGTGGGCCCCAGCGGCAGTACCTGCCACATATGCTGCCGGGCCGCAGCCAGAAACGTGACAAACTCATGCGCAGCAGGTCCCAGATCGCCGATGCCGCCATAGGAAGGCAGCGAGCTGATATGCAGCAAAACGCCGGACGAACGTTCGAATCTCATATCTGCATTATTACCGCGCGCAGCCGGGCCTTCTCTGTGCGCACCAAAAAACAAAACGGCCCGCGTCCAGTCAGGATGCGGGCCGCTGATTCCAGTTGAGAGTCGTTACTCGCCAGTGTCGCCCGAGAGCGGCGACTTGGTGGCCTTGGCATTGAAGAGCACGCGATTGTGCTTCTTGTAGTCGTTGATAATGTTGCTGGCGAACACCTCAAATGCCTCGTTGCGCTTGGCATCCAGAATCTGCTCGCGCGTCTGGTCGAGGTTCTTCGTGATCTCGTCCGGGCTCGGCTCGGTTTTCATCAGGATCTTCGCAACCACGCCGGTGCGACCCGCTGCGATGGGTCCGCTGATGTTGCCCGGCAACATACCGAATAGCTGCGGAGCAATCTGGCCCACAGCGCCCATCTCAGGAACCTGGCCGCTCATGCCCACCAGGTCACTGGTCTTCACAGTCGCACCCACCGCCTTGGCGGCCTTGTTCAGATCGTTGGTGGCGCGCGCCTGGTTGGCCAGGTCAGTCGTCTTCTGGCGCAGAAGCACCGGAAGCTGCTCGGCACGATAGTCGTCCAGCACATGGCTCTTCCAGTCTGCAAAGCTCGGCGCGTGCGCCGGAACAATGCCCGTCACATGGAAGATCGCGTAGCCCTCGCCCGTCGTCGCCGACTGCGGCGGATCGGCCTGCTTGGACTGGAAGGCCTTGGCCAGCAGCGAAGAGCTGTCCGGCAGACCGGCAATCACACCCTCGGCATTGACCGACGGCGTGGTGACCACCTGCAGGTGATGCGCCGCAGCCGTCTTCTCAAGGCCATTCTTGGCCGCATCTGTGGTGAGCGCCTGCGCAAAGGACTGTTGCGCGGCGGCCGACTTCTGACGGATGAGCGTGGCCTGAATGGTGGGCAGCACCTCATTCAGCGCCTGCGTGTGCGCCGTCTGCCGTTCCTCCACCTGAACAAGGTGGTAGCCGAACTGCGTCTTCACGATCTGCGTGTCGCCAATCTTCTGCGAGAAGATGGCTTTGTCGAACTCCGGCACCATACGGCCGCGCTGTGCAAAGCCGAGTTCGCCGCCCGAGTCCTTGCTACCCGGGTCGTCAGAGTTCTTCTTGGCCAGATCGGCGAAGTTCGCTCCGCCCTGAATCTGCTTCAGCAGTCCCTCGGCCTTGGCCTTGGCAGCGGCATCGGTCTTGGCGTCCGCGCCTGCAGCCACCTTGATGAGGATGTGGCGCGCCTTCGCCTGCTCGGGTACCGAATACTCAGACTGGTGCGCGTTGTAGTACTGCTGCAGTTCCTGCTGCGAGACTTGCGGCACACCGCCCGGCACCTGGTCCGGGGTGAAGGCAAAGTAGCTGATGGTGCGCTGCTCCGGCACAGCTGTGGCATAGCGCACGGCGTTCTTCTTGAAGAAGCCTTCGAGATCCGCATCCGACGGGTTGATCTGCTTGCTCAGATCGTCAGACGAGATCACCGCGTAGTCGAACTTGATCTTGATGTTCGCCCGGCGATAGGCCTCGCGCACATCCTTGTCGCTCACTGTCACACCCGCAGTCACCAGAGACTGAAGACGGCGGACGGCGATGTCCTGCTTCACGCTGTCTTCGAACTCGGCCACCGAGATCTCAAAGCGGCTCTGGATCAGAGCGGCATACTGGTCCTGCCCAATGAACTTGCCATTGGGAAACAGCACCTGCCCCGGCGCGCCCGTCTGCAGGTACGCCTTCACGTCAGCGTCCGTGGCATTGATGCCGAGCCGGTGCGCCTCGTCCAGCAGGATCTGCTGCTGAACCAGTTGCTGACCCACCTGCGGCTCGATCATGCTCATCACCATAGGGTTGCCGGCGTACTGCGGATACTGCTGCCGCACGCGCCGCTCGGCCATGAGCGACACCTTCTGCTGGCTGATGACTTCGCCGGCGGAAAGGAAGTGGCTGTACCAGTGCGGATACACCACCGCGTACGTGTCCGCGCCGGAAGCGCTCTGCCCGGTCAGCCCGGGAATCAGGTACACCACCATCGACACGGACGCCGCGGCGATGATCACGACAAACAGGGCCTTGGTCAGGCGATTCTCTTTTTGCAGGAAACGAATCATGGATGGACTTGAGCCTTCAACTCTCTATGCGCATATCTCAGGAGCCCGCCCCCCCGGCAGCGCCGGAATTCCTCCGGCCGCGGCGGCACTCCGCTCCTCTGTCACGCGCAATTCTCGCTGGACGCGATTCTCTGACATTATAGACGAGCAGATGGGTCCGCGCCGGAGTCAACCCGCCGCCGGACACGCAAACAGAAACAGCCCGGAGGCCGAATGCCTCCGGGCTGTTTTCATTCAACTTACCGCCAGTAGTAGGCTCCGCCCACCATGTAGTAAGGCCGATAGTAAACCGGCCCGCCATAGTAGGGGTACGGCCCGGGATACGGGCGGCCGTAATAGGCGCCACGGCGATAGAGTGTCGGGCCGCCGGGATAAAGTCCCTGCGCCAGCCGCGCCGCTTCCTGCGGAGTCACGGGATTCACCGTAACTGGCGCCGTCAGGTGAAAGCTCACCAGCGCCTCAGCCGGAATCCATGCGTTCGGCCCCGGGGTTGCCGCCGAAGCGGCCGTGCCCACCGTGCCGCCGGCAACCGCGCCAATCGCCGCACCGCCGCCGCCACCTGCCGCGCCGCCAATCAAAGCGCCAAGCAGTGCACCACCCACAATGTTGCCCGCCGTGCGCTCACCCTTGCCCGGGCCCTTGACCTGGAACTGATCCGACTGGACGGGGTAGCTCTGCCCGCCGAGGTCAATTGCGGTCAGTTGCAGCGCCATCTCCGCACTGCCCGTCAGCTTGCCAGACTCGGCCTTCTTCACTCCAGTCAGCACGCCGTGCACGGTGGCCCCGCGCGGAATCGCCAGCACACCACCGAAGGTCACGTCCTGAATCACCGTGAACTGTACCGGCTGGCCTTCCTGCGCATGCTTGCTGTCAATCGATTCGCTGGTACGCACCTGGAGCAGCGTACCCCCGGGCACCGTCACCGGCTTGTTGGAAAAGCCGTAACCCGGACCCTGCGAATACTGCGGCCGCTGCGGGTAGCCATAGCCCGGCGGCGGAGGAGCCTGCTGCCCGTACTGAGGCTGCTGGCCCGGATACGGCTGCTGAGCCGGATACTGTTGCTGCGGAGCCGGATATTGCCCCTGCTGCTGCGCATCATATTGCGGTTGCTGAGCGGGATACTGCTGCTGGCCGTATTGCGGCTGCTGCTGCGCGGGATACTGCGCCTGATTATTCGTCGGCTGCTGGCTGTCGCCCAAATCCGGCTGGGCTGCGTCATCGGCCGGCGCCGCCTGCGCATTCGCATCCTCGGCCGGGTTGCCAACCTTCAGATTGTTCTGGACGCCGGTCACGCCAGGGACGCCACGCACAATCGATTCGGCCAGCTTCTTCGAATCCTGGCTCGAAACCGTGCCCGACAGCGTCACCTTGCTCTGGATGGTGGCCGCCGTGATGAGGTCGCTCTTGAGCGCCTGCGAGGCATCCAGCGCCTGCACCACGTCCATCTCGATCTGTCCGTCGCTGCGTGGTGCGCTTCCCTGGGCCGCGTCCTGGGCCAGCGCCAATGCGCTGCAGACTGCTACCGCAGCCACCCACGCCAAGCCGCGGACTGCAATTTGTTTCCACAAGGACCGATTCATATGTATCTCCTGCATAATTAGCTGCTGCTGCGGATATCTTTCATTCAGACGGAAATCCACAACCTGCGTCACCCATCTCAAACACCAGCCGTACCAAAAAGTTCCGCTCCGCGAAACGACTCACTGGGCCGACAGTGCCTGGGCGATCTGCCGCCCATGAAAGCGGCCATTCTCGATAAAAATCTCGTTGGTACGTGCCCCGGCCACAATCACCCCGGCCAGGTAGATGCCCGGAACGTTGCTCTCCAGCGTCTCCTGGTTGCACAACGGCTGCCAGTCGTCCCCCTCGAACCGCACACCCATCCCCTGCAGAAAGCTGAAGTCCGGGTGGTAACCCGTCATGGCGAACACGAAATCGTTGTGCAGCGTGACCTCGCCCTGCGGCGTCTCCAGCACCACCGTGTCCGGCGTAATCGCCTTCACCTGGGACTGGAAGTAGGCCGTAATCTCCCCGTTCTTGATCCGGTTCTCGATGTCCGGCTTGATCCAGTACTTCACGTGGCGGTGCATCTCCGTATCGCGGTGCACCAGCGTCACCCGCGCCCCATGCCGCCACAACTCCAGCGCCGCAATGGCCGCCGAGTTCTTGCCGCCGATCACCACCACATCCAGCCCGAAGTAGGGGTGCGGATCGTCGTAGTAGTGGTGCACCTTGCTCAGGTCCTCGCCCGGCACACGCAGCAGGTTGGGCAGGTCGTAGTAGCCAGTGGCAATCGCCAGCTTGCGCGCTCGCAGCGCACTCAACCGCCCGAAGCGGTCCACCAGATGCGCCGTAAAATTGCCGTCCGCCCCCGTCACTTGCTCAACACGGTGATACTGACGCACGTCGAGTTGATAGTGCGCGGCCACCTGACGGTAGTACTGCAGCGCCTCATTGCGCGTGGGCTTGGCGTTGGGGCTAGGGAACGGAATGTCGCCGATCTCCAGCAGCTCTGACGTAGTGAAAAACGTCATGTGCGCGGGATAGTGAAACAGCGAGTTGCACACGCAGCCCTTGTCTACCACCACGGCGCGCAACCCGGCCTTCTGGGCCTCAATGGCGCAGGCCAGCCCCGTGGGCCCGGCGCCTACCACCAGCAGGTCAAACGGCAGATCGGCCCCCGGCGCCTCCGGCAGGGTATGCGGCTCCTCAGTGGGAATTCCACTCGCAGTCAAGTCGTCCATAGCCTTTAGATTAGGCCATCCAGCACTTTCGATTCAGCGAGAACGATACTTCCTATCAGCCGGAGGTACTTGGATACATTATGGTAGAATAGTAGACAGTAAAGGTAGAAAGGTAGAATTCCGTGAGCCTGAATATCAAAAACGAGGAGGCCCATCGCCTGGCCCGGGAGCTGGCTCGGCGCAACGGCGAAACCGTCACCATGGCTGTCACCATCGCGATCAAAGAGCGGCTGGAGCGACAGAAGCAGGCCACAAAACGCGAGGACCGCATGGAGTGGCTCAACCGCATCTCCGAAAGGACTGCGGCGCTGATGAATGATGGCCGCACCACCAAGCAACTCTTCGACGAACTCTATGACGAGAACGGACTGCCCAAGTGATTGTCGACCCGTCAGCGATTGTTGCCATTCTGAAGCGCGAACCGGGCTGGCAGAGCCTTGCGAAAGCGCTCGACACAGCAGATGCCTGTGCCATGTCGACTGCGTCCTATGTCGAAGTGTCCATTGTGGTCGACCGATGGAAGGATCCAGTCATGAGCCGCGAGTTGGATGAGCTGATCGAGCGATTCGCAATCGCTTTGGAACCCCTGACCGCCGAGCAGGCCCGCATCGCCCGCCAGGCGTACCGCGACTACGGCAAGAACAGTGGCCACCCCGCCAACCTCAACTTCGGCGACTGCTTCACCTACGCTCTCACCCGCACCACCCGCGAAACCCTCCTCTACAAAGGCGATGACTTCGTCCACACCGAACTCCGCAGCGCCATTACCTCCTGACGCACGTTGCCGCGCTATCATCGTTCGGATGAACCTGCGCGCGCTCCTTCTTCTTTCTGCACTGCTTCCCGCTCTTCCACTCAGCGCGCAAACCGAAGACGCACCCCCACCACAGTGCGCCGAATCACTGAAAACTCCACTCCCCGCAGAAGCCACAATAATCCCCGCACCTAGCGCATGGCCCGAGTGCGATTCCTACAAGTCGTACTCCGGCATCGGCCGCAAGGTCGACTACAGCGCAGCTGGCCACTGCGCCTGGCGCGAGCGACTGGCGCAGGATGCCGGGCTTGAACCGCGCTACACCGTTTCCAGCGTCTTCGGTGGCTCTGCCATGCTCACCGTTCTCTATGCCAATGGAGAAGGCGTCAAGCGCGACATTTCGCTCGCGTTGCGCTTTGCCTGCGAATCTGGCGGCGCACCTGCGGAGATCAAGTACCGCATGAAGTCTCTGCTGGCTCTGCAGTCGGCGTCTCCAGCACCCGATAGCAAATTTGATTTCTGTCAGGACATTACCAGCGGCTTCATGATGGGCTTTTGCGCGGCTTACAGCAGTGAAATTGCCGAGCAGAAGCGGACCAGCGCCATCGACGCACTCACTTCCGGTTGGCCCGTCGGTCACCGCACCGCGTTTGCGCGTGTCCTCGCTGCAGTGAAGGTATATGCCGAAGCACATGGGCGCGGCGAGATCGACCTCAGCGGCACTGCCCGCGCAATGTCCCAGATCGACGCCGAGGACTCGCTTCTCGACGATTTTCGAGCCGCAATCGAATCCTTCGAAAAAGGCGATCTTCCGCGTGCCGGTCACGATGATGCTGGCGAAGCCGACCGCAGGCTCAACGAGGTTTACCGCAACACTCTGGCCGACGCAGACAAGCACAAGTCGGACTACGGAGCTGTTCAGCCTGAGGGTATTCGCACCGCCGAGCGTGCCTGGCTCCGTTATCGTGATGCCTTCATCTACTTCGCGCGTGTGCACTATCCGTCCGTCGCATCCGACGCGTGGCTCGCGCTTCTGGCCAGAGATCGCATCTCTGTTATTGACGGATCGTTCTGCGACATGGATGCCGTCGAGGGCCCCTGTGCCGAAGCAGGCGACACATGGAAACCTTCTCCATTACCCTAGAAACGTTCGTACTTCGAGGGGACTCCCATGACCGTCATTCGCCAGGACGATTTCATCGCTTCCGTTGCCGGTGCGCTGCAGTACATCAGCTACTACCACCCGGTAGACTTCATCACTTCCCTGGCCCGCGCCTACGAGCGCGAGCAGTCGCCTGCCGCGCGCGACGCCATGGCGCAGATCCTGA
Source organism: Acidobacteriaceae bacterium UBA1795 (assembly GCA_002314435.1). Taxonomy (GTDB): domain Bacteria; phylum Acidobacteriota; class Terriglobia; order Terriglobales; family Acidobacteriaceae; genus Telmatobacter. The sequence continues at coordinate 7,826 of DCFV01000056.1, forward strand.
TCAACAGCCGCATGTGCGCCGAAGGTCACCGCCCCATCTGCCAGGACACCGGCATCGTAAACGCCTTCGTCAAGGTCGGAATGGACGTGCGCTTTGAGGGCCCCGCGGACGGCGGCCCCGCGCTCGACCTGCAGCAGATGGTGGACGAGGGCGTCCGCCGCGCCTACCTGGACCCCGACAACAAGCTCCGCGCCTCAGTGCTGGCCGACCCCGCAGGCGCACGCAAGAATACCCGCGACAACACGCCTGCTGTGGTCCACGTGGAACTGGTGCAGGGCTCTACGGTCGAGATCACCGTTGCAGCCAAGGGAGGCGGATCTGAAGCAAAATCGAAGTTTGCCATGCTCAACCCGTCCGACTCCATCGTGGAATGGGTGCTGAAGACCGTGCCCACCATGGGCGCCGGCTGGTGCCCGCCCGGCATGCTCGGCATCGGCATCGGCGGCACTGCGGAGAAGGCCATGCTGCTGGCCAAGGAATCGCTCATGGATCCCATCAACATCCAGGATCTGATCGCCCGCGGCCCGCAGACCACAGCAGAAAAGCTCCGCGTGGAACTCTACGACAAAGTGAATCGACTGGGCATTGGCGCACAGGGCCTGGGCGGCCTCACCACCGTGCTGGACGTAAAGGTGCTCGACGCGCCCTGCCACGCCGCCAACCTGCCCGTCGCCATGATTCCCAACTGCGCGGCTACGCGCCACGCACACCTGGTGCTCGACGGCTCAGGCCCGGTCTTCCTCGACCCGCCAAACCTGGAAGACTGGCCCAAGCTGACATACGATGTCTCCGGCGCGCGCCGCGTAAACCTTGACACCGTGACGCGCGAGGAAGCGGCCGCATGGAAGCCCGGTGAAGTGCTGCTGCTAACCGGCAAGCTGCTCACCGGTCGCGACGCCGCCCACAAGCGCATGACCGACATGCTCAACCGCGGCGAAAAACTGCCCGTCGACTTCAAAAACCGCTTCATTTATTACGTCGGCCCGGTGGATCCCGTCCGCGAAGAGGTCGTAGGACCCGCCGGCCCTACCACCGCCACGCGCATGGACAAGTTCACCCGCCAGATGCTGGCAGAGACCGGGCTTCTGGGCATGGTGGGCAAAGCCGAGCGCGGACCAGCGGCTATCGACGCAATCCGCGAGTTCGGAGCTGTGTATCTGATGGCGGTTGGCGGCGCGGCTTACCTGGTAGCCAAAGCCATCCATGGCTCGCGTCTGCTGGCCTTTGAGGATCTGGGCATGGAAGCGATTTACGAGTTCGACGTCAAGGACATGCCCGTCACCGTTGCCGTCGATTCCAAGGGCACCAGCGTCCACCAGACCGGCCCGGCCGAATGGCAGCAACGCATTGCCGGCATCCCGATCCTGCAGTGAGCAGTGGTCCGCCACACAGTGATGACTGTGTGGCACAGGAGCTGTACTTTCTCTGCCAATAACCCTGCCCAACATGGCAACACAAAAGCCTGCCAGAGGAGTAATCCTCCGGCAGGCTTTCTTCTTTCGTCTTCAGCCTGCATCACAATGTGAACTCTGAACTAAGCCCTAAGAACTGATCACTGTCCACTGTTCACTGACCACTTCGGCTATTGCCTGCCGAAGCGGTATACAAGGCCGTAGGTGAACCCGACGCTGTTCTGCATCTGGGAGCCGAAGCCGGTGCCGTAGTAGTCGCCCGAAAGCCGCAGCGAAAGGCTCGGACTGATGTTCGTCTCGCCCACCACGCCGCCGCTAATCGCATAAGTCGTGGAGTCCGGGTAGAGGCCCAGCGAGGCCGGCGTAAAGCCGTTGGCGTCGCCGGAGAAGTTGCCGATGGCCACGCCGCCCAGCGCCCGTGCAGACAACGAGTACTTCGGCCGCATAAAGAAGCGGTAGGTGGGGCCGCCCAGGAAGCCGTAGTTACTGATGGCCGGCCGGGTGACCGAGAACTCGTTCAGGCCCACGTACGCCGTGCCGTAGTAGCCGCGCGCATCAACGGTTACTCCGAGCTTCTCGCCGTAGTAGCGGGTAAGCGCCGTGTCCCACGAATACATCGTGGCATATTGCAGGTTCGGGCCGGGCTTGAAGCGCAGGTACCCACCGCCCACAAAAGCCTCATAGAGGTGCCCGTAAGTATCGCGGATGGCCTGGGCTCGGCGCTGCTCACGACGGGCGCGGATGCGGGCCTGCACGCTCTGCTGCCCCTGGTTCTCTGCCGGGGTGGCGGGCTGGGCCTGCGCAGCGGGGGCGCTGCTCGAACTGGACTCCTGCGACCAGGCAACGGACACTGCCGGCAAAGCAAGCGCCAGCACGAAGGCAAAACGGCGGAAAGAATACATTGCTTTCGGGATACCTCCACGACTTTACGGAAGCACCCGGAATGAAGCGCTCCCCCTTAGGTATTAAACCATCTGAGAGAGAGTTGTGGGTGAACCCGCTCCCGATTGGACGCGTGGCGAACCGGTTTGCTGCCCGCCGCCCGCCCGATTGAGCCAGATTGGCCTCCAGTGGCCTCCAGATGGCGAGGAATTGCGTGCCTCCGCAGAACCGATTTTCCTCTTATTGGAGACAAATCAATATCTTGCCTCTTGCTCTTCGACCAAAATGCTCTACGATGGGGGTGCAGCGGAGGCCGCACACGCATGGCACGTATCCTCGTCGGGTTCATCTTAGGTCTGCTCATCCTTCCGGTCGCAATGCTTACTTGGTTCTATCGCGGAAAGTTCCCGGTCGCCGTGGCCGACTCGTCTCTTCCCCGAGAGCGCGAGATCGCCAGCATGGCACTGCACACACGCATCGACAAGGAATTGATCCTGATGCCGGCTGTGCAGCCGAGTGAAGCCACGTTCGTTGCCGGAGCCCACGTCTACGCCGCCAAGTGCGCGGTTTGCCACGGTTTCCATGGCAAGTCCGCCCCCATTGGCGAAAACATGTTCCCCGTGGCGCCGCCCTTGTGGGAGAAGCACCACAACAGTCCGGTGGTCGGCGTGAGCGACGACCAGCCCGGCGAAACGTACTGGAAGGTAGCCAACGGCATTCGTCTCACCGGCATGCCTGAGTTCCGAACCCAGCTCTCCGACACCGAGATGTGGCAGGTGAGCGTACTGCTGGCCAATGCCGACAAGCCGCTGCCACCGGCTGTCCTCGCCATCCTGCGCGATGAACCGGTCCGCGCCGCCGCTCCGGCAGACGCCCCCGCCAAGACTGCGAAGATTGCCGCAGAAGCCAGCACCCACTAGCCCACTGAAGGAGTATCCATGAGCCTGGCCGACTCGCTTCGCAAGGGCCTGAAGTTCTTTCTGATGAGTCTCGGTATCTCCAGCCCCGCGAGGGCGAGCCCGAACAAGAAGCCCGCCCCGCAACCCGGTCCGGAGAAATAGCCGCCGCGGCGCGCATCTCTGCAACCGAAGCGCGCGCTACCGTCTCAAACCTGTAGGGGGCTGTGCTTCGGCCCCCATGGATACGTCTCTATGCTCATTGAATCCGTGAAAAACAGGTGGCGTGCCTTTTGGGACTTCTTCGTCCTTTTCAGCGGTATCTCCACCGCCTCCAACCTTTCGCGCACGCGCCGCGATCCCATACTCACGCGTGGTTTCTTCCTCTTCCGCAGCCCTCGCCGCCGGTAGCCTCTCCGCTGCCTGCCCCTCGCTCCCTGTAAAATGAAGCCATGCCGTTGACCCGTTCTCAGGCCCTCGACTACTTCCACTCCCCCGATCTTATTGGTCTTGGCATGGAGGCTGACGCCGTGCGCCGCCGCATGCACCCCGAGGGCGTGGTCACCTACATCATCGATCGCAACATCAACTACACCAATTTCTGCACCGAGTACTGCACCTTCTGCGCCTTCTATCGCCCGCTGAAAGGGCCGCAGGCTGCAGAGGGCTACATCCTCGACTTCGAAAAGATTTACGAGAAGATTGCGGAAACGGTGGAGATGGGCGGCACGGGCGTGCTCATGCAGGGCGGCATCCATCCCGACCTCAAGATCGACTGGTTCGAACGGCTATTCACCGGAATCAAGCAGCGCTTCCCGCAGATCTGGCTGCACTGCCTGTCAGCGTCCGAAGTGCTGGCCATCGCCGAGTACAGCGAGCTGGACCTGCGCACTACCATCGCACGGCTGCGCGACGCCGGGCTGGACTCGATCCCCGGGGGCGGAGCCGAGATTCTTGACGACGACGTCCGCAAGCACATCGCGCGTCTCAAGTGCCGCACGCAGGATTGGGTGGACGTGCACCGCACCGCGCACCAACTTGGCATGCGCACCACGGCAACCATGATGTTCGGCGTGGGCGAAACCTTCGACCAGCGCATCAATCATTTCGAAGTCGTCCGCAGCCTGCAGGAAGAAACCGGCGGCTTCACGGCCTTCATCCCCTGGAGCTTTCAGCCCAAGCACACCGCACTCGGCGGCCGCGGCTGGGACGAAGCTACAAGCGTGGAGTATCTGAAGACCCTTGCCATCTCGCGGCTCTATCTCGACAACATTGAGAACGTGCAGGCCAGCTGGGTCACACAGGGCCTCAAAGTGCTCGAGCTTGGCCTCCACTTCGGCGGCAACGACGTGGGCTCGGTCATGCTCGAAGAGAACGTGGTGAAGGCTGCGGGCACGTCGAACTGCACCACGGAAGAAGAGCTGCGCCGCATCATCCGCGACGCCGGCTTCCAGCCCGTCCAGCGCGACACCCTGTATCGGACCATGTTCTTAAACTGACGTAGTTCATAGGCACGACAGATGAACGTACAATTGCTGCTTTCCATCCTCTCGTCATCGTTTGTGGCCGGCGTCGCTGGCGCTTATGTTGGCCACCTCTTGACGAGTCGCAGAGAACGCAAGAACCGGCTCCAGCAGCAGCGCATTCAGTATCTGGTTGAGGCGTACCGCGCTTTCGCAAAGGCTGTTCACCATCCACGCCTATACGAGGTAGCTGATGAACTCGAACTTGCTGTTGCCGATGTTCAACTGTTGGGGTCTCCACAGCTAATCGAGCTTACTCAGAAGTTTTGCCGTAAGATGGCTGCCGATCAAGTAGCCGATCTGGATGACATTCTTGAAGCCATTCGCCGAGACCTTCGAGCAGAATTGGGCGAGCTTCCGGTCTCCGGACGAATGATGTGGTTTCGGATCAGCGGGCCCTCCAAAAACAGCCGCGAATAGGCTATGTTGCTGCGTATGTACTCTGCACGCGAGAACACTTATGCGTAAACTCATCGACGCCTCATCGCATCACGAGCGTGAGGTCGAAGAACTCCGTGAAGATCGAGAGTCCGCTGTCGAATATCTGAAGCTTGCACTTGCCTCACTCGACCATCCCGATGAGCGCGCTGCCGGGCTCGCCGCACTACGCGCGGTGGCAGAGGCGTTTGGTGGGCTGGGGCTGATCGCGGCAAATGCCGGGATCAGCCGCGAAGCGCTGTACCGGTCGCTCTCGCCAAGGGGCAACCCAACTCTGAAGACTCTGGTGGCGGTGCTGAAACCGATGGGGCTACGGCTTTCAGTGGTGGCTGCGCCCGTAGCCAAGCCCAAGCGTACGGCAAAAAACTACGCCGCGAAAGGCCCTGAGCAAAGCGTCCTAGCCCCGCTAATCGCCCTGCGTTTCGACCCTTTCTCACGGTGCTAAACATCACATGCCAACGGCCTGCGCCAGATGCTATTCTGGCGCGTCGTTTTTATCAACTTGGAGGAAGACGTGAAGAAAGCCATCCTGTTGGCAATCAGCGGAATCATGCTCCTGGCCGGGTGCGAGAGCAAGAAAGAAGCGGGCATTCCGGTGGAACCAAAGTGGAAGGGCCCGGCGTACCGGCTGGCCTGGGATACAAAAGCGCCCAAGCCCGACCCGTCCGGCGTCACCCTGCCCGGAATCAAGTGGACAGCGAATCCCGAAGAGTTGGAGACGCGCGCGGTACTGGTCGTACGGTACGACTCGTCAGGCGTGAAGAGCGACAAGCTGATAGTGGACCAGGTGATCCTGGGCGCGACCGACATAAAAGGCGCCGAGGGGCAACTCGGCGACGACTACATCAGCCTGGCCGACAAGGGGCTGGCGCAACTGCTGAACATCTACGGCGTAAAGGGCAAGGTGAAGGTCCAGGCGCTGCTCGTGCGGTCGTCCATCAGCCCATCGGCCGGTCCGGATGAGATCAACAACAAGAAGATGTCCGACTGGATCTCGACTGAAATCGACTTCAAGGGCGGGCACAAGGGCAAATAGTTACCGCCACGATCTGTTGCGAGAGTCTCATCGCGGCGCGCGAGCCCACGCCTGCGCGCCGACCTGCAGAAGGACGATCGCAGACTTAAGCGCTACCCCGCGAACGGCCACTGCTGAAGCTTCTTCGCACGCCAAAGATAGATCAGCGTTCCGCTGCACCCAATGCCTGCGGCCACTGCAAGCCCCTCCAGCGCGTTCACCCGATTCACCAGGATGAACACGAATCCGGCCATCGCCACCAGCGGCGGCAACGGATACAGCGGCATGCGGAACGGGCGCTCCAATTCAGGCCGCTGCACGCGCAGCAAAATCACACCTGCCTGCTGTAGAAAGAACTGCAGCACGATCCGCGTAACCACCAGTATGGTGATGACCTGTTGCAGCGAGAAGAAGCAGAACGCCGTCGCTACCACTCCCAGCGCCACCAGCGAGCGGTGCGGAATTCCATGCTTGGGGTGCACCGCGGCCAGCACACGGAAGTAGTTGCCGTCGCGCGCCGCCGCATACGGTACGCGCGAATAGCCCAGCAACAGCGAGAACACTGAGGCAAACGCTGTCCACACCACCAGCGCGGCAATCGTCCTTCCAGCCCACTCGCCGAAGGCCGAGCGGGCCACGTCCGCAACAAGCTGCAGCTTGGGCGCGGCTGTCTGAGCGGCGTGGCTGGCCGCATCGCGCACCGCCGGAAGCGCAGCCAAATCCATGGCAACGTAGAACGACGCGACAAACAGCACGGACAGGAGGATGGCGCGCGGAATAGTCCGCTCCGGCTGCCGCACCTCGCTGCCAAGGAAGCAGATGTTGTAGTAGCCCCAGTAGTCGTAAGTGGCAATCAGGGTGGCCTGCGCCAGACCGGCAACGGCAACGCCCGCGGAGAGCGACGGAGAAGCTGGCATGTGCCAGCCACCGTGCAACGTCGCCTGCGCAAAGCCTGAGACGATCACGCCGACCAGAGCCGCCATGACACCGGAAAACAGCACCCACGCGAGACGCGTCACCGAACTGAGATTCCGATACAACAACGCCGTGACCAGCAAACAGGCTGCAGCCGCGGAGAAGTTCGCATAATGCAGGAACGGCAGCGCGGCAATCGGCGCCGTCTCAAGCCCTGGCCAGAACCAGGCTAGAAAACTCGATAGGCCAATGCAACCGGAGGCAATGGACAGCGGCGCAGAGAAACTCAGCTGCCACACGTAGAGAAAGCTCAGCCAGTTGCCCGCGCGGTCCGCTCCGTAGATTTCACGCAGAAACGCATAGGACCCTCCAGCGCGCGGAAATGCCGCACCCAGTTCGGCCCACACCAGTCCGTCCGCAACGGCGATGACCGCGCCCAGCAGCCACGCGCCCACGCTCATGCGGTAGCCTGCCGCGGCAATGACCAGCGGCAGCGTGATGAACGGCCCCACGCCGATCATCTCAAGCATATTGAACAGCACCGCCGCCCGGAGCCCGATGCGCCGCCGCAGAGTCTGAGTGTTCGACGAGGACGAAGTAGAGGAAGGCAAAGACATTCGACGAGTTCGCTGAACGGATTCTACACTGCCGTCGCGTTCGGCAGGCTCGCGTGGCCGCTGCACACCGGCAGGTCGCGACTGAGCGTGCAGGCAGGCCGTCATTCGACGCGCAAGTCGGTTATTGCTAACTCGTCGTCCAGAAAACTTAGTTATTGTTCAGCTGGTCAACAAGCCGGCACATTCACTTCAATGATGCAGCCCATGACGACGCGTACCTAATCGGGCCCCTCATTTGTGAATAGAAGATAAATTTGTCATTTGTTTACATAGGTCGACGCTTGATCTCCACTTAGTTAAAAGTATGTGAATTCGTCAAATGTTAATCAAATTCTGCGAGCCTCTTAGTCAGATACGCGCATGGAGCCCGGCTTCATTGAACAGCCTTTGCAAGGCCGTATCGCGGTCTTCCGCGCGACAGGATGGAAGTTCGTACTCATGTTGAACGAAGACTCCTGAACGGCGAAGAGAGTGTGCCCGTGAGAATGGCGGGCGCGGTCATGATGCAGATCTTTTTCAGAGAAACAAAGAGAGGCCCAATGAATCTCAAGCTCCGTACGGCTGCCGCAGCACTGTTGGCAGCCAGTTTTGTCGGCACCTACGCCTACGCCGGCGAGCCCCCAGCGCCTGCGAAAAAGCAAGCAGCTGCCAAGAAGCCCGCCAAGCCCGCGGTCGAAGAGCAGATCGACGCGCTGCGCAAGGAGTTGCAGGGGCAGATTGACGGCCTGAAGACCGACCTTGCCAACAAGGATGTCCAGTTGAAGCAGGCACAACAGTCCGCTGCCGATGCGCAATCCGCCGCCGCCAAGGCACAGGCCGACGCCACCGCGCAGCAGCAGGCCACCACGGAGAACGCCGCTGCAGTAAACACGCTGCAGAGCACTGTGACCGACCTGAAGTCCAATGCGGTTTCGATCGCAGCCACCATCTCCGACGAGAATCAGGCCATCAAGAAGTCCATCGAGAGCCCGAACACTCTGCATTACAAGGGCATCACCCTTGCTCCGGGCGGCTTTATGGCGGCCGAAACTGTATGGCGCAACCATGCGACGGGTGGCGACATCCCAACCGCCTTCACCGCCATGCCATTCGCCGCCGCAGATGCCTCGCACTTGAGCGAGTTCTACGGCAGCGCCCGCCAGTCACGTATTTCGCTCATGGCTGAGGGCAAAGTGGACTGGGGTACGATGCGCGGCTACGTTGAGGCCGACTTCCTCGGTACCGGCACCAGTTCCAACAACAACCAAAGCAATAGCTATGTGTTGCGTCAGCGCGTAGTGTGGGCTCAGGCTGCGCTCAATAGCGGCTGGACCTTCTCTGGCGGCCAGATGTGGTCGTTGGCAACAGAAACCAAGAAAGGCCTCTCGACCCTTTCCGGTGACGTAGCCACCCCACAGACCATCGACCCGAACTATAACGCGGGCTTTGTGTGGACTCGCCAGTACGGTTTCCGCGTGACCAAGACTCTGAACAAGATGGCGGCCATCGGCATCGGCGCAGAAAACCCGCAGGTTCTTGGGCCTGCCGGCAGCTTCAATCTGAATCCCTGGATCAGCTACCTGTGGGGCACTCCGGGGGCCAATGGCGGCAATTACAACGCTGCCGGTAGCACTTCGAACTCAAGCTGCACCACCACCGCGACCACGACCACGACCGGCGGCACCACTACCTACACCACCACCTGCATTCCAAGCTACCTGACCACCTACGGCATCAATCCTGCTCCGGATTTGATCGTCAAGGCCGCCTTCGATCCGGGCTGGGGCCACTATGAGGTCTTCGGCATCGGCCGCTGGTTCCGCGACCGCATCTACTCGGGCAGCACCGCCGCCGCCTACAAGTACAACGATACCGAGATGGGCGCCGGCGTGGGCGGCAGCCTCCGTGTTCCGCTCTTCGCCAAGAAGCTCGACCTCGGCGTGAAGGGTCTGTGGGGCACCGGCATGGGCCGCTACGGCAACTCGACCATCGCCGATGTCACTGTGCGTCCCGACGGCAAGTTCTCGCCGCTCCACTCGCTCTCCGCTCTCGGCACGCTGGAATATCACGCCACGCCGCGCTTTGACATCTACGCCAACTACGGCGGTGACTACGTCGGCAAGTCGATCTACGTGAACTCCGCTGGCAAAACGGACGGCTACGGCTGGAACGAAAGCAACTCCGGCTGCACAGTTGAGCCACTTCCCACCAACTCCTCTACACCGGCCGCGCCCGGCAGCTGCTCGGGCGTAAACCGCGACGTGCAGGAAGGCACCCTCGGCTACTGGTACGACTTCTACAAGGGGCCAAAGGGCCGCCTGCGTCAGGGCCTCCAGTACAGCTATGCCTTCCGCGAGATCTGGGCGGACAAGGCTGGCTATGCTCCGAAGGGCATTGAGAATATGTTCTGGACGAGCTTCCGCTACTACCTGCCGTAAACCACCGGCAGCAGAAATGCGAAGGGCAGCCCGCACGGGCTGCCCTTCTTCTTTGTTTGCGACTCGATCTCAGTCCGTGCGCGGCTCGCCGGTCGACATGAACGCTACGCCCGCAATCTCATTGCCTGAGGCCAACACGTCGCGAAGTTTCTCGGGATTCGGCCCGCTTTTGGCTTCTGCCGCTTGCAGCAGTTGGAGCACCGCGTTCGGCGCGGTGTTGGCAGGCATGCGAAAAATCCAAGGCACGTTGGTCGTTGTCAGCGACTTGTCGTCAGAAAGCGCAATCACCGGCACAAACGCCTTCAGCGACAACTGCTCGGCCAGGTGGGCAGCGTCGCGGTTCAGAGCAACAATGGCCACTGCATGATCGTCCCAGAGCGCATGCACCAGCGCATCGGAGGCAGTCCATCCCTTCCAGTCCGAGGCACGCCAGTTCGGGTCGCTGTCCACAGGCAACAGCTTCCACTCACGACCGTCGGCCGCAGCAGCCAGAGTCCTCTGCATCGCTTCGGATTGCGCCACCTTCGCGGCGTCTGGCCCGAACAGCACCACGGCCAGCGGCCCTGCGGGGACGTCGGGTCTCGAGGGACCAGCGTAGCTCACGCCCTCTTCACCGACGCGCGCATATGGCACTGCCCCCGTTGGTTGAACTGCAGCCGCGGGTTGCGGCTGCTCCTTTTCCATTGTCTGCACTCGATACGTGATCGCGCCATTGCGCACCGTGCCCAGGTACATGGGCGCCACATTCTTCTGATTCGGATCGAAGACCATGTGTCCGGTCACGCCGTCGTACTCTTCGATGTCGGCCAATGCGTCATGAATGCGCGCGCGATTCAGCCCCGCCTTGCAGATCGAGTCCAACAGTGCATTCATCGAGTCATACGCAAGCGAGGCGAACTGCTCGGGCTTCTCGTGGAAGCGTGCTTCAAAGCGCTGATTGAATGCGATCCAGCTCGGATCCTTACGCGTTGGATCGTACGGGAAAACAGCCTCGAAGCCCTCCGCCGCCGGACCTGCCTTCTTCACGAGTTCTGGCCCCAGCGTGCGATACGAGCCGAAGACGCGCTGTTTCATTCCAAGCGCGCGCATCTGCTTCAGAATGTCCGCTGCATCAGCCTCGTCAGCCCACAGCACAATGGCATCGGTGCGCGACGACTGGATGATCTTGAGCGCACGCGTAAAATCCGTGTCGCCGGGCATGAACTTCTGCTCGATCACAACTGGGTGGCCGAGCCGCCGTGCCGCGTCACGGAACTTGAGCACCCCGAAGCGACCATAGCGGTTGTTCACTCGCAACAACGCCACACGCTTCATGCCGAGTTCAGTGAAGATGCGCCGCGCCAGGGTAAGGCACTGCACACGGTCATCCTGCAGATCAGTGAAGTACCACGGAATATAGGTCTCGGGAATCGTTGGGTCGGTCGATGCCGAGTTGACGATCGGAATCTCTGCCTTGAGCGCGAGCCGCAGAATGATGTGCGTGGACTCGGAGCTGATGGAGCCGAAGATCGCCCAATCCTCATCGTCGTAGACCATCTTCACGGCCTCGTTCGAGGGCGAGCCCCAGATCGTCGGATCGGTGGGCCGCTCGTCACCATAGACCGCCTTGGCCTGCCAGTTGTCGTAGTCGTTGTGCAGCATCAGCTTGAAAGGCTTGCCGCCATAGCCGCCGCGCGCGTTGGCTTCTTCAATCGCCAACTGCGCGCCATGTAGCATGCGATGCCCAAAAACCTGGTCTGGTGTGTGCTCGATGGGTCCAAAGAAACCAATCCGCACCTCGGTCAAGTTCTTCGGCTCGGGCAGGTCGCGCCCAGCGCCCGAGAAGATGTTGGGATGGGTGTAGTTCAGGTCGTATGGTTTGGCGAACTTCTCATACGGACTCATGTCCTGCGGCTCGCCCGCATACGGCTCGACGTCGCGATCGCTCGGCGGCGCGGGCGGATGCGCGCCGCACTCGCACACATGCGTGCCTGCCGCCGCGGGCGCCTGCGCCGCACACCATGCGGCTGCCAGAAACAGCACACACGCGCAACTCCACACCGATCCCGTCTTCATTGCAACTACTCCTTGCTGTTTTTGCAGCAGCTCTTCTCAGTGCGGAACATGGCGATAGCTTCGATCTCGATGAGCAGCTCAGGGCGACAGAGGTGAGCCTCAATGCCGGTGGAAGCAGGTAGCGGGTCGAGGCCTTGCTCCTTGAAAAACGCCGTGCGCTCTTCGTTGAAGGCATCGTAATCGCGGTCGATGTCGCGCAGGTAGCAGCTGGTGCGCACAATGTCGTGCCAGGTGCAGCCCTCGCTCTCGAGTAGCTTGGTGATGTTGTCATAGGTACGACGCATCTGCGCGCGAAAGTCGCCGATGTGCACGCTCACACCGTTCTCGTCGATCGACGCCGTGCCGGAAATGAGCAAGATCGTCAGGCCGTTGAGGTCGATACGCATGCCGCGCGAGAACGAGCTCGGCTTGGCGTAGTGGTAGGCTTCGTTGAGCGTGTTGAGGTTGGTCATGGCACTTTTCTTCACCGGCCCGTGACCAATGGCCTCCAAAGCTTCTGCAAAGTCAATCATGATGATGGCTCCTTGTTTATCGTTCGTGTATTCCGTGGCTCAATCCGTGGGCCGTAGCCACCCAGATGTCGCTTCCCTGAAAATCAATGTTGAGAATGTAGTGGTGCGCCGGTGCCGAAGTCACAAGCACCGCGGTGACATGGCCTTGTGCGTCGCGCACCGTCATCTCCGGCTTGCCCGTCGCAGGCGAGGGCCGATAGACAGCCCAGCTAGTGCCGTCGTAGTAGGCCAGGCCCTTGTCCGTGCCAAACCATGCGCGGTTCGCATCCACGCCCTTCACCACATTGGTGAAGTTCGAGGGCAAGCCGCTGTCCTTGGTGAGAAAGTTGTGCCAGTAGCGGCCATCGTAACGGCTGTCTCCAAAGTAGGTAGCCACCCACGCCACGTTGTCCACGTAGCTGACCGAGGTCGTGATCTCGTGAATCAGACCCTGGTCCTTAAACAGCACCATCTCGGTCTCGCCGTCCGGGTCGTCGTACTTGTCCCACCGGCCGGTCTTCTGGTCGTACTCCAGCAGCCCGCTACCCCACACCGCGTAGTAAACCTTCGTGGGCGTAGCAGAGACACCGTACACCCAGATCTCGTTCATCGGTGTGTTGCGTTCGTTGTAGAGCGACCACTGATTCGTGTGGAGGTTCAGCTTGCTCGCGCCCGCCGCCGTGGCGACCCACACATTCTCGCCCTCGACGGAAACGCCGTAGACCACGTCGTTGCTGAGGCCGGAGTTCAACTGCGTATACGTATCGATGCGCCCACCGGAGATGCGGCTCAACCCCGCCATCGTTCCAGCCCACACGTCGCCCGTACGCTTGTCGAGCGCCAGAGACAACACAGCGCGATGCGCAAGGCCATCCTTTGTCGTGTAGGTCTTCCACTTACCGTTCTCGTAGAGACCCAGGCCATTGTCCGTGCCTGCCCAGATGCGGTTGCCATCCACCAGTACGGAGTAGACATGATTGTCCGGCAGCCCGTTCGCCGTGGTGAAGTTCTCAAAGCGGTAGCGCGGCATGTCGGGCGCAGCAGCATAGGCAAGCGCGCCCAGCGCCAGATAACCAGCAGCCACAGTCCTCGCGATTCGTTTCCATGCACCGTTCATCAGCGCGTCCTCAGGTACTCGATCAGGTCGTTGAGTTCGTCTTTGGTCAGATCGTTGGTGCGGCCGTGCTTGTCTTCGGGATTGAAGACCGTCCAGATTTCTTCGAGCGTGGCAGCCGAGCCGTCATGCAAGTAAGGCGAGCTCAGCGCGATGTTGGTCAGTTGCGGCGTATCCAGCAGGCCACTGTTGTCTGTCGCCTTCCGCGTGCCTACGTCGAAGGACTTCTGGCTCGTGCCCTTCGGTCCGCTATGACAAAACGAGCAGCGATTGGCCTCCGGAATCGCATTGCCGAACTTGTCTACCGCACGCTCGAACACTGCTTTGCCGCGATCCTGCGCCGGCGTCAGTTCGCCGCCCGGCTGGCGCCAGCGATTGGGCCGTGACGGAATGTGGCGTACATACGTCACAAGATCGGTCAGCGTCAGATCGTCGTAATTCTCTGAGCGCCAGAAATACTTCTCTGTGCGCGGGCCGCATTCGGTCGGAAGATTGGGGTTACCACCGTTCCATTTGTAGGGTTCGGTACCAACCAGATCTTCGATAGGACGGTTGTCCACAATGTCGCGGCCAAAGCCGTCCGGTTCCAGATCCCAGGTCAGCCCGTCGAAGGTGGAGTCGATGTGGCAGTTGGCGCAGGCGATTTGCCCCTGAAAGGAGTAGCGCGCGGTGTAGAACGTCTGTTCACCGTGCCGCAGAACTGAAATTTGTTTCGCTCCTTCAAGAGGAACAGTGGAGGCCACGCGATTGCTTTGAGCGTCGATCACGCTGATCGAGTCGTCCAGACGGTTGGCCACGAACACATGCCTGCCATCGCGAGCCATCAGCACACCGCGCGGATCGTGCCCTACATTGATGCGCGCGACCACATAGTTGGCGCTAGCGGAGAGGTCCTGCGCAGAAGGCTCGGGATGCGCGTGCACAAACCGCAGCAGGCGCGCCACATCAATCACCGTCACGATCTCCGAGCCTTCGCTCGAAACGTAGACGCGCGATTTGTCTGGCGCGATGGCTACACCGAAGGGCCGAGCCACATAGCGTTCCAACTCGTCCAGCGGCACCTCTACCGGCTTTGTGCCCACGTCCGCGCCAAACAGCATCAGCGTGTCTGCAAACGCGCCGCTGTGTTCCAAATGCGCCAGCGGTACCAGGTTCTTCGGGTGCAGTTCCGCCAGCACGCCCAGCCGCCCATCGGCAGAGAACGCCACATGGAATCCGTGTGCGATGCCGTGCAGTGGAATGCGATCGATCACGACCGCGCGCGCCGCGTCGATCACCGTGATCTCCGACTCCGGCGGCGTGCGATGCGCTCCGGGATTGGGATACACATGCGTCACGTAGAGACGGGCGCCATCCGGCGACGGCGTTATGTAGCTGGCGCCACGCCCAGCTGCCAGCCGTTTCAGCTCTTCGCCAGTTTGCGCGTCCAACACAGCCACATCGTTTGAGATGCGGTTGGCTACGAATAAGAACTTGCCTGCGCGATCCTCCACCACGTTCGAAGGTTCTGCACCCACCGGCCAAGTGGCCGAAACCTCCAGCGCCTTTGTGCCGATCACTGAAATCGTGTCGTCCCAGGTGTTGGCGACGAACATCCGCGCCCCGTCCGGAGAGAAGGAGAATCCGCGCGGAATGTGGCCCACACGGATCTTCTTGATCTCGGCGTACGTCGACGCGTCCAGCACGCGCACTTCGTCTGTGCCCTGGCACAGCACGTAAAGCCGCGCACCATCCGGCGAAAACAGCATCTCCACCGGCGAAGAATAAGTCAGCACTTCGCCTGTGACGCCCTGCACTGCAGCGCGCGCTGCCCGGCCATTGGCGAGTGCAATGGCAAAGCACACGGCCGCCGCTGCCGCGAGCCCAGCGACCACGCCGAGGCGCAAACGAATTTGCGCGCGTTCGGTCACTTCTGCTCCTCCACCGTGAGCACGCGATCCACCGGCTGCTTTTCGAGCGTCTGTTCGCGTCCGCTCGGCCAGCGCACCGTGATCTTGTCGATTGTCGTTGCCGGGCCCAGGCCAAAGTGGAGCCGCCCATCGTTCTGCGAGAGATACCCTGACTCAGCAACGCGTTCCTGCAACTCGCGCTTGCTGCCTGTAAACACCTCCACGCTCGCGCCAATGCCGTCGCGATTGCTCTTCGTGCCCTTGAGCTTGATTGCCACCCAGTGGCCCGTGTTCTGCGAGACGTTATGCACGAGCGTGCCCTTCGCGCCCAGGTTCACAAGGAATGCGTCCATCTTGCCGTCGTTGTCGTAGTCCGCAAAGCACGCGCCGCGCGCCACAGTGCGCTCGCTCAGGACCGACCCCGCCTGGCGCGATACATCCTCATAACGGTCGCTGCCGAGCCCGCGGAAGAGCGTGTGCTCCTGCGGAATCAGGTGAATCAGACCGCCGTGAAAAATCAGCACATCGAGTTGGCCATCGTTGTCGAAGTCATAGACACTCGTCCCCCAACTGACATACTGCGCGTTGGCTTGCGAAACGCCATTGCCCGCGCCAATATCGTCAAAGGTCAGCTTGCCTGTATTGTGGAGCATTCGGTTGTAGTGGCCGTCGGTGACCCAGAGGTCCAGCATGCCGCGCCCCTCGAAGTCCGCGAACACCGGCCCCATCGACGAAGTCGATTCGCCGTTCTGCCCGAAGGCTGTGCCGGAATCGTTGCCGATCTCCTCGAACGTGCCGTCATGTTTGTTGCGGAACAGAAAATTCTCTGTGCGATCATTGGCCACGTAGATATCGTCCCATCCGTCGCCATCGAAGTCCGCTGCCGTCACGCCCATGGTGCGACCCACAAACGCGCTGATGCCGGACTTGTCCGAAACATCCGTGAACGTACCATCACAGTTGTTGTGATAGAGCTTGTTGGTCTCGCCTTCGTAATCGAGCGGGCCCGGATAGTTGTCCGCGGCATAATACGCACGATATTTCGGATCGAACTTTACGTAGCGGCCGACGAATAGATCCACGCAACCATCCTTGTCGTAGTCCAGCCACGTAGAGCTGATTGCCCATCCGTCTACCTTGATGCCGGCTTTCTCCGTCACATCGGTAAAGTGGCCCTTGCCATCATTGTGGTAAAGAATCGTCTTCCCGTAGCCGGTCACCAGTAGATCGACGAAGCCGTCGTTGTCGTAGTCAGCAGCCGTTACGGCGATTCCGTACATATCCGGGTTCAGCCCGGACTGTTCCGTCACATCCGTGAAACGTCCGTTGCCGTCGTTGCGATAGAGATGGTTGTGGGGCAATGGACTCGGTTTCGTCTTGAGCGGATGCGGATGCATGGAGTCATCAAGCGGCCGACCGTTCACTACGTACAGGTCCGGCAATCCGTCGTTGTTGTAGTCGAACCAGACGCAGCCCGCGCCCGTGCCCTCGAGCAGCGACCCTAACTGCGCTGAGCCGAAACTGTGGACGAAGTCGATACCCGACTTGCCCGTCGCATCCTCAAACTGGATCGCCGGGGCCTTTACGACGGCAGCAGGCGCGGCGGCGGTGGCCTGTGCGCGCAGCACGCCCGGAGCTAAATACAACAGGGCAATCACAAGAATAAGAGAGCGGCGATTCATTTTGACTGGCCTCCCTGGGCGGCGTGCTGAGATAAGTCCGCGGGTGCTT
Organism: Acidobacteriaceae bacterium UBA1795; assembly: GCA_002314435.1. GTDB lineage: Bacteria > Acidobacteriota > Terriglobia > Terriglobales > Acidobacteriaceae > Telmatobacter. The sequence continues at coordinate 25,221 of DCFV01000056.1, forward strand.
TTCCGGTCAGGTCGACTGGTGTGGTGGTATGCAGAAGCACTGCGGGCACGCGATTCTCCGCAGCGCGCTCCGGCCCCGTGTGGCAGCCCACGCAGATACGCTGCTCGCCCCCGCGTGCCCAGAACCAACCGCGTTCCAGGCGCAGCACCGTGCCGCTCGCATCCAACACCGCAAATCGCACAGGCGTGTCACCCGGCACTTTCACAAAGAACGACCCGTCCTGCTCTACCGGCGCTGTGCCCGCAACATGTGTGCGCCCGTCTGCATCCTGCGTCTCCATGCGTACCGTCGCAGGCACGCCCTTCAGAGCGCCGTCGCGCGACAAACGTGCATCCAGCGCCAGTAGGTTCGCGTAATCCCATGGGTGCAATCCCGATGGGTGATGATGCGGCCGCGTGCGTGGCGCGAGCAGCATGGGCTCCACAATATTCATGCCGTCCACTGACAACACCGGCTCCAGTGTCGACGCGCCCGGCTTCCACTGCTTGAGCGCGAAGCGTTCTGACTTTGTGGAGCGTGCGCTCATCAACCACGCTCCGTCTTCGGTCTCGGTGACCGCGCCGGCGTACTCCGCGCGTGGCGCAGCAATGCGTTCCTCGTGTGCCAGCGGCGAGGTGAAGCGCGCCAACGATGCACCGTGTGTGAAAACCACATCGCCCGACGCAACCTGATGCCCGCCCCAGCGTGGCACCCCGTGATCGCAGCGATAGGACTCCACGCCCGAGCCGTCCGCATAGACAAGGAACAATTCCGGCGAACCGTCGGTGCCCAGCGGGAAGCCCGCTTCGAACAGGATGCGGCCATCCGCCAGCACATCGTCCGGCAATGCATTCGCATGCGTGTAGGTCAGCGGAAACACCGCTGCCATTCCCGCCTCCAACACCTTGGCGGAGTCATTCAGCCGTGCTGTTACGAGTGAGAATCCATGAGGACCGCGCTGCGCATACACCATCCGTTCGGCGGGGAGATAGAAAGGGCGAATAGCATCGGTAGATCCCTGCGCCACCTGCCGCAGCATACCGCTCGTCAGAGTCAGTTCCCAGATCTGCCACGGATCGCCTATAGCCTTCTTGCCTGCAAACAGAACCGTCTTCGCGTCGAACGAGACATTCGCGTCCGCCGTTGCGGCAAATCCCGCCACAAGAGGCTCGGTCTTGCCGTCGTGCACGCGCAGCAACTGCGCACCCTGCGGAAAGCGTTCGCCGCCGCGCAGCGCCGCCATGGGCTCATATGCGGTAGCGGCAGTCACCACAAGATCCGTCTTCAGGTTCTCGGTTGAATTCGGTGTGAACGCGCACACCGGCAGCAGCAGTGCGCCAAACAGAGCCACCCAGATTGTCCGGTTCCCCACCTTCATCCAATCAACTCCATGGGGCGGGGGCTGCATGCGGGTCCGCGCAGCGCAAGGTAAGGTTCGATCGAGGCCATCATCGCGTCGAAGGCATCGTGGTCCAGCGACTGGTCACCATCGCTCCATGCCTTGTCGGGATCGGGATGCACTTCGACGATCAGCCCATCGGCCTCAGCAGCAACCGCAATACGAGCCAGTGCCGGAACCAGATCTCGGTTGCCAGCCGCATGGCTGGGATCGGCAATCACCGGGAGGTGCGAAATCTGCTTGAGCAGCGCAATGGCCGTAACGTCGAAGGTGTTACGGGTCGCGGTCTCGAAAGTACGGATGCCGCGCTCACACAACATGACGTTCGTATTGCCATTGTCGAGGATAATCTGCGCCGAGCGCAGCATATCGGCCACGGTCGCCATCATGCCGCGCTTCAAAAGAATGGGCCGGCCGGACCGCGCTGCCGCTTCCAGCAGCGAAAAGTTTTCCATGTTGCGCGAGCCGATTTGCAGAATGTCGGCGAACTCGGCCACAAGCGGAACGTCACACTCCGACATCACTTCAGTGACGATCGCGAGGCCGCTCTCGACACGGGCATGGGCCAACATCTTGAGGCCTTCGCGGCCGTGGCCTTGAAATGCGTAAGGAGAGCTGCGGGGCTTGAAAGCGCCGCCACGTAGGATGCGCGCGCCAGACCGGCGCACCCGCAGAGCTGTCTCAATCAACTGGGCTTCGGTCTCCACCGAACAGGGCCCGGCCATAGTGATGAACTCATCCCCGCCAACAGTGAAATCCAGAACCGGGATCACCGTTTGCAGGCGCTCCGCACTCTTCAGAACATCCGGCGTTTCGGCAAATCGCTCCTGCCAACTTACGCGCACCCGTGGCGCTCCAATCCGGGGAAGCGTCAGACTACCGCGATTGGTAGTCCCCCGCCTCCACCCAAAGGTGGAGATGCGCACCGGGTGTCCGGCCGCACCTGCCACTCCGTTTTTAGCCACGGAATGAACACTTGTCTGTGACGAATGAACTTGACTGTGATTTTGCTAGTCGAGGTGTAAAAGCGGTGGAGGTTGGTAACCGAAGACCGCGTCGAGAACCGATGCTACGCCGAGCGCGATCTCATCCTCAAACGGCCGCGCCGCCACCTGTACGCCGATGGGCAACCCCTCAGGCGAGAACCCCACGGGCACCACCGCCGCCGGCGCTGCCAGCGCATTGAACCACTGCGTGTGTCGCACGGCATCGAGGTAGGCCACACTTTGCCCGTCAACGGTCCAGGTGCGTTCACCATGCCTCCACGCAGGAACGCTGGCAACGGGACACAGCAGCAAGCGATGATCGCGCATCTCTTCAAGTGTCTTAGCACGCACCAGGTCGAGTTCCGCCCAGGCGTTAAGCAACTCCGTCGCGGTGAGCGGAGGAACGGACTCGGATATGCCGAGAAACTCCTCAAAGATCGGGCTGAGCCGTTCACGCTTGCCCTCAATGGCCGGCGCATAGAATATGGCGCCGCACTGCACAAAGAACTTCCACCACAGCTTGCGCAATTGCTCCAGCGTGCGCGGCCGGAACGGTTCCACGTGGAACCCCGCCTCGCGCAGCGCCTGTGCTGCGGCCTGCACGGCGGCGCGCGTTTCCGGCGTCACTGGCACAATTCCGTCGTCCTCAAAAAAGCCCACCGTGTGCACGCGCAGCTCATTCAGACTCTGCGTACGCAGCGCCACCGGCGGACTCACCGGATCGCAAGCATCCTGCCCGCACAGTGTGCGAAACAAGAGTGTGACATCCTCCATCGTCCGCGCCATGGGCCCAATTGCACCCAGCACGGAGAATGGTCCGACGCACGGCGGGAGATGGCCCGTGCCTGGCACGCGACCCGGCGTGGGTTTGAGCGAACAGATACCGGTGAAATGCGCAGGGACGCGTACCGAGCCTCCCGAGTCTGACCCGAGACCCGCCGCTGACAAGCCCGCCGCAATGGCCGCCGACTCGCCGCCGCTGGAACCGCCCGGCGTGCGCTCCAGATCCCACGGGTTCGCCACGCGGCCGTGCAGCAGGTTCGCCGACTCGTAGGCCATCAGGAACTCCGGGCAGTTGGTCGTACCCAGAATCAGTGCTCCCGCTGCGCGTAACCGCGCCACCACAACCGCGTCCTCGTGTGGCACGTCACCTGCGTGAATGAGGCTGCCGATCTCGCACTTCAGCCCCCTGGTCGCAATGGACGACTTGACCGTCACCGGCAGCCCGTGCAGCGGGCCGCGGGGTTCCTTCATCGCTTCAAGCCGATGCGCTTCTGCTCGAACGCGCTCCGCATCAAAGTCCGCAAAAGCATTCAGCTGCGGATTGAACCGCTCGATCTGCGCGATGTGCGCCTGGGCCAGTTCTGGAATCGAGATCTCGCCCGAACGCAGCAGCTCAAGCTGCCGCGCGGCGGGCTGCAGAACCACATCGCTCATGGCCGCGCCGCCTGCCCGGTTGCGCAACCCGCACCGGTGCAGGTCGACGCATCATCTGCCGGCGACGACGGCAGCGGCTGATAGTTAAAGCGATACGCGCGGACAGGCTCGCCCGTGTCGAAGCGGTCGTTCCAGTCGAGCTGATACGTGAGCGCATCGGCGTCGTCAGGAAACTTCTCCGAAGAGGGATACGGATACCGGCTCATGCCATGGAAGGGCAACTGCGTCACCGTGTAGGGCGAGGCATCCCACCAGTCCATGTCCTTCACGTAGCCGTTGGCGTAGAAGAAGTAGTCGCGCTTCCAATGAGCAGGCAGCGCGGGCAATGCCGTTGCGTCGAACTCCGTGGCAATTTCCTCGCCACTACCAAAGATTGCGTACCGGTCGTCGACACCCTTCACCAGCGCCGTCACGTCGCCGTAGCGCGTGTAGTTGCCGCGCTGGTGCTGGAAGGGACCGGTGAGGCTCACGCGGTTGTAGTCATAGTCCAGATCGCCGGGGCTCTTGCCTTCGAGCTGCGTGGGGTAGCCGCGGAAGTGTTCCGTCGCCTGCGTCAGCGGGACCTCGGTGGTGCGCGCCTCAGCCTCGGCATGGTTATCGATGAGCACTTGATCCCAATAGATCTCGAGGTTTGATACCAGACGGATACGCCGCGTACCTGCCGGCAGCTTGCCTGTGAGGTCGACGACGATTGTGCGCTCCAGGCCCGCCGGGAAGCCCGCATCGCCCGGGATGCGTTGCCATGTGCCGTCGGCGCGCTCTGCCTCTACGTAAGGCGAGATGGGCTTGATGCCCGCCTGCCACGCAGCGTAGAGAGAGGTTGCGCTGAAGTAGTTCACATAGCCGGTCATCAGCAGGCGCAGCGGAGCCGCTGCGTTCACCGCGCCCAGATCGAGGGTCAACGTGTGCTCGTTGGCAAAGCCGTCGTAGGGCGTCGGCGTAAAGCCGCCGGCGAACGTGTGATCGGCACGGCTCAGCGTGTCCAGCACATCGTGCCCGTCGCCGTCCCAGGCACCCTTGGGCAATCGCGTGCCTGCCGAGGCAACCACGCGCCCCGAGGCAAACGGCGGGTCGTCGAGGAACCGCTCATCCGGATTCACTTCAACATTCTCCGGATGATCGACCGCAACCAGCCGCAGTTCGTCGATGTAGTTCACTTCTTCCATCGGCTCAATGAAGCGCAGACTCAGCTTGCCATTCGTCTCCGCCAGCTGGCTGCCCTCCACCTTGATCCACTCCCCTGGATTCGGCGTGTTGCGGCGCGTGGGAGTAAACCAATGGCCCACCACGGCCGCGCCGATCACGTCGGTCACAAGCTTGTACTTGTGGCCGTCCCATGCAAACAGCACCGGGCACGAGCTGCCGCGGCGATCCGCTTCCTTCATCGCGATCACCGGCGTATGCGGCAGATCGATCTCATCCTGCAACACGCCCGTTGGCCAAAGGATGCGCAGCAGGTCGATGCTCTCGGCCTTGCCCAGTCCGATGAGAATCTGCGGTGCCGCCTGCGTGGCAAGACCAGACGCTCCTGCCAGCTCCCACTTCTGCCACTGGCCGTTCGCGAAGATCTCCACCTTCGAGCCGATCGCCGTCTTGTTGTCTGCATAGCCGATCAGATCGAGACGCACAAAGTGGTTCTTGTTCGCGCCCACATTGCGCAGCAGCACGGGCGGCGCGTTGAGCTGCGTCACAATCAGGTCCGCCGCGCCATCGCCGTCCACGTCCGCTGCGATCAATCCGCGTGGCGCCGCGAACTTCACAGCATCCACGCCAAGTGCATGGCTTACGTCCTCAAAGGTGCCGTCACCTCGATTGCGGAAGACCTTTACGCGCGGGCCGGCACTGGTCTCGACGATCGCCGCAAGATCGATCCATCCATCGTTGTCAATGTCGATGGCAGTTACGCCCCATCCGGCAGTCGCGCCTTCAAGCGGAAGGGGCACGCGCTTGAAGAGCCGGCCTATATCGTTCGGCCCAGCCACGTTGCGCCACAACGTCACACCAGGCGCACCCGCATGGGTCACGGCGATGTCCATCCACCCGTCCTTGTCGAAATCCAGCACGGCGATGCCGCGCGTCACAGGCAGCTTCTCGTCGTAGAGCGCCTGCGTCGGATACTTTTCTTCGCGCGGATTCACGAACAGCACGGGCGAAGCGCCATCGCCTGTCATCGCAAGATCGACCGCGCGGTCATTGTTGAAATCGGTCAGAATCGCGGTCGTCGTCTTTCCACTTCCGCCCAAACCCGTGGGCTCCGTCCACTCCGTAAAGGTCTTGTTGCCGTTGTTGCGCCACAACACATTCGGCGTGTCGCCAGTCTTCAGCGGAGCGCCGGAGATTATCAGATCGAGATCGGCATCGTGGTCGTAGTCCACAAACGTGATGCCCGTAGGTCGGTTGCGCGGTGCGAGACCTGCTTCTGCCGTCACATCCTGAAACTTGCCCTTGCCCAGGTTCCGGAACAGGAGCACCTTGTCGTCGAAGGCAACAGCTAAGTCGTTCAACGAGTCGGCATCGTAGTCGCCCACGGTGCAGGCCACCGCGTGCCCCTCGGCCTTCAGCCCCGCCGCGGCTGCATCGATCTCGACAAACTTTCCATCCGCGCCGCGATGCAGCACACGAATCGCCTGAGCGCCCGAGGCCGTCAGCACCAGATCCATCTGGCCCGACCCGGTCACGTCCAGCATGCAGGCACCGCCGGTTTCATTTGCTTCGCTCTTGCCCGCGAGCAGCGATTGCGCTTCCAGACGCACAGGAATCATCACTTTATCGTGCTGCTGCGGCTCCTCTACCGGCGTCACCGTCGAGTAGTGGCCCTGCTCGCCGTAAGCCAGGCCAATGGCGGCAGAGATCTTGGTGCTTGTCATGTGTTGGAAAAGCTTGAAGTGCTCTTTGGCCTCTGGCGTACGGCCGGAGCGCTGCAGGGCGCGGGCTATCGCAAATTCAGAGGATGCGTGCTGCGGCGTGATGGCAAGCGCCTTCTGAAACATGGAGATGGCCTCATCGAACCGCTTCATCTCACTCAGACACACACCCGCAAAGTAGTACGAGTCCGCGTCGCGCGGGTCCAGCGCCGTGGCCTTCTCAAAGCTTGCGAGCGCCGGCTCCAGTTCGTTGTCCGCGTGCTGGGTCAGGCCCAGGTTGTACCACGCCTGCGGATTCTTCGGATCGAGCGCAATGCTAGCTTGCAGAGACTCCTTGGCCTCCTCCAGCTTTTGCAGCGCCATCAGCGCGATACCGTCATTGATGGCTGCCTGCGCCAGCTTGGGATCGCGCTTGAAAGCATCGGCAAAGGCCGCAGCCGCACGCTCAGTAAATTGCTGGCCCATCAGCGCCACGCCGCGGTTGTTCAACTTGATGGCTTCCACGTCCAACCGCGTTTGAGCGGCGGCCGCCCCTGCCCCGGCCAGCAGAAGCGCCAGCGTTGCCTGCGCGCCGAAGCGCCTGATCTTCATCCCCAACGTCGTCTCTCCACAGGCGGAGCCCGCACGGCTCCGCAAAATCCCCTGAACCATTCAGTGTATGCGAGTGCCTTGCACACGCGCACCGTGGCATCAATCGGAGTGGCGCTGAATTTCTGTGATACAAAAGCCCTGAACGGAGAGCACGATGGACTCGTTTCCGCAATCCTATCCGGGACGGCGTGAGTACCAGTTGAAAGCCTGGCAGAAACTTCTCTATCTAGTGGTCGGTATGGTCTTTCTGACCGTGGGCGCCGTGTTTGGGCCGGTGCTTTTTCGCGCTTCGGCCGCCGGCCTGCCTGCCGCTCTGCCCTCGTTGTTCTTTCTGGGCTTTGGTGTTTACATGCTGGCGCAAGTGGCCCGCTCCCGTCTCATCCTCGACGGCACCCGCATCACTGTCCGCGGCGCTATTCGCGAGCGGAGCGCTGAGCAGGGTGATATCGAAGGCTTTCGCACTATCTCCTCCCGCAATGGTTCGTATACGCTGCTCCAGCTCAAGCAGGGTCTTGGCACCATCTCCATCCCCAACTCGTTCGATACCGACGAAGACTACCGCGCATGGATGAAGAAGCTGCCCAACCTGGACCAGCGCAATCGCGAGGAAATCCTCGACGAAATTTCGCAGAAAGCGGACTTGGGCTCCACGCCGGAGGAACGGCTGCAGGCACTGCCGACGGCCCGCACCTGGGCACTGTTTCTCTCCATCGTCACCGGCGCCGGAGCGGCTGGCCTGCTGCTGGCTCCCGCGCAGATGCGTATGCTCGCGGCTGCCGTGCTGGTTGTCACGCCAATGGTAGCGGCCATGCTGCTGCACCGTTCTCCGCTTCTCTACGCGCTGTTCAAGCCAAAGGCCGATCCCCGCGCTGAGTTGGTCTTCGTGCCCATCCTCGCAGGATTCGGCCTGCTCTTCCGTGCCAGCGGCCTGCACTTCGTCTCCACCCAGACTCTGTTACTAGTCGCCACACCCGTTGCACTCGCCTACCTTGCCGCATTCGCGACCGCCAGCGGCGGGGGTGCTGCGCGACGCGGCTCCCTGCTGGCAGTCCTCTTCTTTACCGGCCTCTACAGTTACGCCCTGGTTGCCGTGAGCGACACTCTCGGCGATCAGGGCGCGACGAGTTCCTATTCCGCGCAGGTGCTGGGCAAGCATGAGTCCCACGGACGCTCCACCTCCTATACCCTCACGCTCGCTCCCTGGGGCAGTCTGCAGCAAACCAGCAGCGTCGGCGTCTCCTCGGCCACCTACAGGGCTGTCGTGCCGGGCGACGAGGTCTGCATCCAACAACATCCCGGCAACCTGCACATCCCTTGGTATCGGGTGGAAGCCTGCGGCATAGCGTTCCCCGAGGACGCGCCGCAATAGGCCGCACGGCAGGCGCAATGCCTGCGCCGTTATACTTCTCTCGTGACCGCATCGCTCGAAACCCTTGACTGGCACAGCTTTCTCACACGTCCGCATCTGCCCGCACCTTCATCGCGGGCACTCGACGCACTGCGCGGGATGCGCATCCTCGTTACCGGCGCGGGCGGGTCCATCGGCGCAGCGCTCGCGCTGCAGCTCGCTGCGCTCGAGCCGGAGCAACTCATTCTGCTGGAAGCATCCGAGAGCCATCTCTTCGCGATGCAAGCAGCATTCACCGAAAATGCACGCGCCGAAAATGCTACGTTCGTCCTCGGGAGCGTGCAGGATTCCGCACTGCTTGAGGACATTTTCGCCGCGCACAGTCCGCGCCTCGTCTTCCACGCCGCCGCTTTCAAGCATGTGCCGTTGCTCGAGGAGCAGCCGCTGGCCGCCATCGCCAACAACATCTTCGGCACCCACGCGCTCATCGCTGCGGCCGCTGCGTACGGCGCGCGCGTAGTCCTGCTCTCCACGGACAAGGCCGTCGAGCCTGCCTCGGTGATGGGCGCAACAAAGCGCGTGGCGGAGCAGATCGTGCTCTCCACAGCAGGTACCGCGCTGCGCCTGGGCAATGTGCTCGCCTCGCGCGACAGCGTCGCAGAGGTCTTTGCCGCCGAACTCGCCGCTGGCAAGCCGCTCATCGTCGCCGATCCCGCCGCGCGCCGTTACTTCCTCACCATCAATGAAGCCGTGGACCTGCTGCTGGCTGCAGCGCACGAGTCCGAACGCCCAGCTCTGCTGACCGCCGCACTGCCCGCGCCCCATTACATCGCCGATCTCGCACGCTTTCTGCAGCGCACGCTGGCGCCGCACAACAACACGCCTATCGAGTTCAGCCATCTGCGCAGCGGCGACAAGAAATCTGAGAAGCTGTGGTCACCCGCAGAGCACGCGCGCCCCGCGCAGGCCCCGGGCCTCTTCACGATTGATTCGCCCCAACCAGCCGCCACCGAACTGCGGGCCAGACTCGCGTCGCTCCTTGCTGCTCTCGACGAGCGCGACCTCGCCGCTGCACTCGCGCAATTGCGCGCACTGGTGCCCGACTACACTCCCAGCGCCAAGGTCTGCGCACTGACCGGACGACACGCCACGCGAGTCACGCCATGAGCGAAACCAGAATTATGCGCCGCATCGGCGTCGTCACCACCTCGCGCGCCGACTACAGCCACCTGTATTGGCCGCTGCGCGAGCTCGCCGCGCGCTCCGATGTCGAACTCGGCGTCTTTGCGCTCGGGCCGCATCTCTCGCCCGAGTTCGGCAACACCATCAACGAGATCGAGCGCGACGGCTTCCCGCTGCGCGCCCGCATCGAGTGCCTGCTTAGTTCCGACACAGACACTGGAATGGCCAAGACCATTGGCCTCGCCATTCTGAGCCTGGCCGATGCGCTCACCTTATGGCGGCCCGATCTGCTGCTGCTCATCGCCGACCGCTACGAGATGCTGGCGCCCGCCTCGGCTGCGCTCGCACTGCGCATCCCCCTTGCGCACATCGAAGGCGGCGAAGTAAGCCAAGGCGCCATCGACGACCAAGTACGGAACGCTCTCACCAAGCTCGCGCATATTCATTTCACGTCGACTGAAACCGCGCGTCGCCGCGTCATCTCAATGGGCGAAGAACCATGGCGAGTACATCGCGCCGGCGCGCCCTCGCTCGACCACCTGCGCCGCTCCACTCTGCTGGACAGCGCCGCGCTCGACAGCCGCCTTGGACTCGCGCTTACAGCGCCCACCGCGCTCGCCGCTTGGCACCCGGTCACCATCATGCGCGACACCAATGCCGAAGCCGACGCGTTGTTCGCCGCGCTGGCGCAAACGCCCGGCCAACTCATCTTCGTCTATCCCAACACGGATGCCGGCAGCTACGCGCTCATCGAGCGCACGCGCGCGTTGGCAGCCACACGCAACCGCACGCATATCTTCGTCAACCTCGACGCCGTCACATATTGGAGCCTGCTTGGCCAGGTGGACGTGATGATCGGCAATTCGTCGAGCGGCATCATGGAGGCCGCATCGTTCGCACTGCCCGTGGTGAACGTGGGTATGCGCCAGCAGGGTCGCGAACACGCCGCCAACGTTCTGGACGCGCCCGCAGACACCGCCGCAATTCTTGCCGCGCTCCACCGCGCGCTCGACCCCGCATTCCGCGCCGAACTGCGCGGCATGACGAACCCTTACGGCGATGGCACAGCTGCGACCGCGATCGCGCAGATACTCGCGACTACGCCGCTCGACGGATTGCTCGTCAAAGCGCCTGCTCCTCTCCACGAGAACGCATGATTCCTCTCTCCGCGCCCGACATTACCGAAGCTGAAATCGCTGCCGTCACCGCCGTACTGCGCACCGCACGGCTCAGCCTCGGGCCGGAGCTCTCGGCCTTTGAGCAGGCACTGGCAGGCGCGCACAACGTGCCAGACGCGGTCGCCGTCAGCTCCGGTACTGCCGCACTGCATCTGGCGCTGCTCACGCTCGGCATCGGTGCGGGCGACGAAGTGATCGTGCCCTCATTCACCTTCATCGCTGTGGCCAATGCCGTGGCGCAGGTAGGCGCCGTACCGGTCTTCGTGGAGATCGATCCCTTTTCGCTCAACCTCGACCCCGCCGCCGTTGAGCGCGCCGTCACTTCGCGCACACGCGCCCTGATCGCCGTTCACACGTTCGGCGTGCCTGCGCAAATGGATGCGCTGACTGCGATCGCCCGCCGCCACAACCTCGCGCTGATCGAGGATGCATGCGAGGCCGTGGGCGCGCGGTTCGACGGGCAGCCGGTGGGCAGCTTCGGCACGCTCGCTGTACTCGGCTTCTACCCTAACAAGCAGATCACCACCGGCGAAGGCGGCGCCGTACTGGTGCACGAC
>DCFV01000056.1:37033-39884 GCA_002314435.1 Acidobacteriaceae bacterium UBA1795
TGGATCACTCCGAGATCGGCTACAACTACCGCCTTTCGGAACTGGCCTGCGCCCTGGGCCGCGTCCAACTCGCGCGCCTTCAAGGAATCCTGGCCCTGCGCGCAGCCGCAGCCGCGCGCTACGACGCGCTGCTCGACGGAATCCCTGGCCTCGAACTGCCGCCGTTGGCCGTGGAGCGCTGCGCCCTGAGCTGGTTTGTCTACGTGGTGCGGGTTCCCGAACACGCCGACCGGGACCGCGTACAATCTGCTCTGGCCGACAGCGGCATCGCCACCGGCCGTTACTTTGCCCCTATCCATCGCCAGCCAGCATGGCGCACGCATCCGGGCGCCGCCGTTTCTCTTCCGCTCACTGAATCCATCGCCGCTCGAACGTTAGCGCTGCCTTTTTTCAATCACCTCAAACTCGCTGAGCAGGAACGTGTAGCTTCCGCACTACGCAGGGCGCTTGCAGGCGTCTAAACGCACGCCGAACCTCTCTGCGCTATCAGTTTTACTACTCGACGTGGCTTGGGTAGATCTTCAACATCTATTCATCAGGCAGAGAGCAAAATGGCTGGGGACCGTCCAGTTGTGCTTGACATGAGCCGCAGTGCGGTGCAGGATCAAGCCAGATTGGTATGTTTCCGCCTCACTTTGATAGGGGAAGTACCGGCTAAGAGTTTCTTTGCTTAAGATGGCTCAGTTATCTCCGGGCTTCCTGAACTGATCGAATCCACTTCGAACGCGAAGGAAGCTTGCCATGGTGGTGAAAACACACAGCAAGGGTCGCGGAGTCACCGGACTGAATGTGGGTGCGCAAAACGTCCAGCGCTATTTCCAAAAAGGCACTCTTTACGTTGAAATTCAGCTGGATCACCTGCGGATTCAATGTGGGCTTGCGCCCGAGTTCTGGCAGGGCGAACCTGAGATTCACGATCCCCGACTCTGCGCATGGCTGGAAACCAAGTATCCTTCCTGCTACTCAAAGGGCGACTCTGTCCCCCTGGCGCTGATCCCTGATGGCAAAAACTCCTTCAAGCTGCAACCCGCCTGTGCCGCCGCGCCCTCCCGGCTTCGGCTTGCCCGGCGCACCGCGGCTTGAAAAGTTGTGCGGCTGGCTCCGCTACATCAGGTGCGGAGCAGCCTGCTGAAAGACGCTTTCTCAGGTCAACCGATTTACTCCTTCCTTCACTCCTGGCCTTCCCTTACCCGCCCGCCTGGCTCGTTTCTCGCAGTGGTTCCATGGCCGGCTCACGCTGCTGCCGTGCCTTGACAACCACTGCGCGGGCAGCGCACGATTCAAGCGAAAAACTGGCTCGGGCCTCCGGCGTGCATCGCTCATTTCCTGCTCACGCTGCACAGCCGGCGGCATTCCATGGGTTTGGCAGCAGCATCCTCGGAGTGGATGCTGGCGGAAAGCACACACGCAAGTGGCTTTCTTCAACCGGGAGTCACTCTCCTCGAGTTTGCTTGTGTCTGCGACTCTTCCGGAGATGCTCTTAGCAACTCATCCGTTCGAGGGAGTCCGTGCCATGGTCGTCCAGACGCGAAGCAGAGACGGCAGGTTTCTTGGAATCCATATAGGCGCGGAGAATGTGCGCCGCTATTTTCCTCCTACTCATTCCAGCATCGAGTTGTTGCTGGGCCACCTTCACATTCATTGCGAGCTGGAACCTGAGTTCTGGCACGGCCAGCCACAGATTGATGATCCTCGTCTGGCTGACTGGCTGAAGGCGCAGTGTCATCGCAACCGCACACCTGGCAGTTGCGTTGCGCTCACAATGACCCGCGTCGGCGACGACTGTTTCCAGGTCGAGATCCAGCGCCCTGCGCCGCCGCCCGAAACGCGAGCCAAGCCACGTCAGAGAGCGTCGGCGTGCCTGCCTCCCGGTTGATAGACTCGGGATGGAATGACTACACAGGAACTGCAAGCTGCCGTTGAGCGTCACTTTGCCGCCGGCCCGGCCGCCATTGGCGATGCCGCGGCCATGGACATTTTTCTCATCCTGCGCACCGCACTGGAGAACGGCGAGGCCCGCGCTGCCGCGCCTGACCCCGAGGCCCCTACCGGCTGGCGCGTCAACGCCTGGGTCAAACAGGGTATTCTGCTTGGTTTCCGCCTCGGCGCGCTGCATGACTCAGCTGCCGGCTCGCTCACCTTTGTCGACAAGCACACTTACCCGGTGCGCACCTTCACCGCATCGGACAGCGTCCGCTTAGTTCCCGGCGGATCGTCGGTCCGCGCCGGTGCGTATCTTGCCCGCTCAGTCGTCTGCATGCCGCCCATGTATGTGAACGTTGGCGCGTATGTGGACGAAGGCACCATGGTCGATTCGCACGCCCTGGTCGGCTCCTGCGCGCAGATCGGCAAACGCGTCCACCTGAGCGCCGCAGCGCAGGTGGGCGGCGTGCTTGAGCCCGTGAATGCCAGCCCCGTCATCCTTGAGGACGATGTGCTGGTCGGCGGCAACTGCGGCATCTACGAAGGCGCCATCGTGCGCAAAGGCGCTGTGCTGGCCTCAGGCACGATCCTCACACGCGGCACTCCGGTCTTCGATCTCGTGAACGGCACAATCTTGCGCGCCACTGCAGAGCAGCCGCTCATCATCCCACCCAACGCTGTCGTCGTGCCAGGGTCTCGCGCCGTCACGCGCGGCAAGGGCTCCGAGTGGGGTCTCAGCCTCTACGCGCCGGTCATCGTGAAATACCGCGACGAGAAGACCGACCTGAGCACTACGCTCGAAGACCTGCTGCGCTAACCTGAATTCCGGCATGGACGTACAGGCAAACATAAAACTACAGCTGATTCGCTGGGGCGTGGCTGGTCCGGGCCGCGCCGCAGCCCGTTTTGCCGCCGGACTTGCCGCCGT
>DCFV01000053.1 GCA_002314435.1 Acidobacteriaceae bacterium UBA1795
CTTGATCGCGAGTGGGGCGACGGCACCGCCGACCCCAGGGTCTTCAACCCCACCGATTTCAATCCCGACCAGTGGATGAAAGCCATCAAGGCCTCCGGCGCCAGGTATGTCGTCCTGGTGGCCAAGCATCACGACGGCTTCTGCCTCTGGCCCACCGGCCAAACCGAGTACAGCATCAAGCAGAGCCCGTGGAAAAACGGCAAGGGCGACATGGTGCGCGAAGTTGCCGAAGCAGCACGTGCCAACGGCCTCAAGTTCGGCATCTATCTATCGCCCTGGGACCGTCACGAGCCCAGGTATAGCGACCCCGCCGCCTACGACAAGTACTACAACGCCGAGCTTGAAGAGTTGGCCTCGAACTACGGCGACCTTGTCGAGTTCTGGCTCGACGGCGCAGGCAGCGCGGGCCACACCTACAACTTCCCGCGCATCATCGAGACCCTGCGCACCTATCAACCCAACACCATCGTCTTCGCCGATGCGGGCCTCTTCGAGTACGGCGATGCGCGCTGGGCCGGCGACGAGTCCGGCAAGATCGAATATCAGAATTGGAACGTCCTCGATCGCCACGGCTATCTCCGCTGGCGCCCCGTCGAAGTCGATACACCACTGCGCAAGCTCCACTGGTTCTGGCACCCCAACGACGAAGCCTCCCTCAAGTCCGTCGATGACCTCATCGACAGCTACGAGGGCTCCGTGGGCCACGGTGGCCAGTGGATGATCGGTATAGCGCCGGACAAGCGCGGCCTCCTGCCCGACTCCGACGTCGCGCGGCTGCATGAACTCGGCGAAGCCCTCAAGACCCGCTACGGCTACCAGAACGACCTGCTCAAGTCCCACGCGCCTGCAGATGAAAATATAAGCAACGCCCTCGACGGCAATGCCGACACTTTCTGGAGCGCACCCGAAGGCTCGCACACCGCCACGCTCGAAGTG
Source organism: Acidobacteriaceae bacterium UBA1795 (assembly GCA_002314435.1). Taxonomy (GTDB): domain Bacteria; phylum Acidobacteriota; class Terriglobia; order Terriglobales; family Acidobacteriaceae; genus Telmatobacter. Next base: position 937 of record DCFV01000053.1, read on the forward strand.
CACCTCGCCAAGCCCATCACCTTTGACCACGCGCTCACCATGGAGTGGCTCAACCAGGGCCAGCAGATCCAGAAGTACAGCATTGAAGCCATGGTCAACGGCCACTGGACTCCGGTCGTCACCAGCTTCGCCATCGGCCACAAGAAGATCGACCACTTCTCCGCCGTCACCACCGACCGCGTGCGCCTCCACATCCTGGCCAGCGCAGGCACCGCACGCATCCGCGAGTTCCAGCTTTTCTCGCTGGACAAGCCCGCACTCTGATCGCAATCAACTCGCCATGCGCCGGGTAGCGACACGCTCTTTCTCGGCAGCAGACCGCCCGCGCCCGATGCGCAAATGGCGCAAGGTTCCGCATCACCGGCACAGCGCCACTGGGTGGCGAATGCCGCAGCAGTAGTAGCCCGGACAAAGAGTTCGATACAAAGTGGAAACGTTACCACTTTTCGTTTAGAATTGCGCCAATCTGACCGGTGAGCCTACATCGCGCGTATACTCCGCATGCACTCTCATCGCATTCGTTCTGCCGAGGTAAATCTCATGTCGCCCATCACTCGCCGAGCTTTTCTGCAAACCGCTGGCACTCTCTGCGCCGCTGCCCATTCCTCGCTACCCGTCTTTGCCATCCCCACCGGCGCCGAGGCCGGTGACCCGCTCCGCTGGGTCGATCCGCGCATCGGCACTGGCGGCCACGGACACTGCTTTCCGGGCTCCAGCGTTCCCTTCGCTGCCGTGCAGCTGAGCCCCGATACCTACAACGACGGCTGGGACTGGTGCTCCGGCTATCACGTGTCCGACAAATCGATCATGGGCTTCAGTCACACACATCTCAGCGGCACTGGCTGCGGCGATCTGCTCGATTTCCTCGTCATGCCTGGCACCGGGCCGGTGAAGCTCACCCCCGGACCGCGCTCCAATCCCGAGACCGGCTATCGTTCGCGTTTCGCGCACGCCGATGAAACCGCCGAGCCTGGTTACTACTCGGTGCTTCTCCAGGGCCCCAAGGTCCGCGCAGAGCTGACCTCCACCGAGCGCACCGGCCTGCACAGGTACACGTTCACTGAGGGCGGCGACGTTTGGCTGATCGTGGATCTCGCACATTCGTATCTCACTGATGGAGCCTCGTCGGTCTACTCGGCCGAGCTTCGCCAAAGCGCGCCCAACGCCCTCCGCGGCGGCCACGTCACCCGCGCCTGGGGCCAGGGCCGCCACTGCTACTTCGCGCTCGAAGCCTCGAAGCAGCCCGTGAAGATCGAGTTCTTCTCCAACGACAAGCCGGCCTCGTCCGCAGGCCTGCTCGAAGGCGACACGCTCAAAGCCGTGCTCCACTTCAACGTGCATGCCGGCGAGCAGATCCTCATCTGCGTCGGCATCTCTGGCGTCAGTGCCGAGGGCGCCGCAAAGAACATCGAGTCCGAGCAGCCGCACTGGGACTTCGAAAAGACCCGCACCGCGGCGCAGGAGAAGTGGCGCAAGGAACTCAACCGCGTGCAGGCCGAGTTCGTCCAGCCCGAGCAGAAGAGCATCTTTTATACCGGCCTCTACCATATGTCGCTCGGCCCGCAGCTCTTCGACGACGTGGACGGCCGCTACCGCGGTATGGACGGCGCAATCCACACGCTGCCCGCGGGCCAGCACAACTACACCACCTTCTCCCTGTGGGACACCTTCCGCGCTGCGCACCCCGCCTACACGCTCCTCCAGCGCGACCGCGTGCCCGACTTCATGAATACTCTGATCCGCATGGCCGAAGAGAGCCCCGAGGGCATACCCGTCTGGCCGCTGCAGGGCACTGAGACCCTCTGCATGACCGGCTATCACTCGGCCAGCGTCATCGCCGAGGCAATCGTAAAGGGCTTCCCGGGCATCGACACGGAAAAGGCCTACCGCGTGATCATGCATCGCGCCATGGGCGAGAACTATCGCGGCCTCGGCTACTACCGCAAGCTCGGCTATATTCCCGCCGACCGTGAGTCGGAGTCGGTGTCGAAGGCCTTCGAGTACTGCTACAACGACTGGGCCGCCGCGCACGTGGCAAAGAAGCTGGGCAAACACGACGAGGCCGCCGCGCTGGCCGCGCGTTCCACCAATTACCGCCACTACTTCAACCCCGCCAACAGCTTCATGCAGCCCAAACTCGAGAACGGCGCGTGGGCCACGCCCTTCGATCCCATCGAACTGGGCCACAGCAAGCAGTGGCGCGACTACACCGAGTCCAACTCCTGGCAGACCACCTTCGGCGTCATGCACGATGCCGCCGGCCTCATCGCCCTCTTCGGCGGCCGCGAGGCATTCCTCGCCAAGCTCGACCAGCTCTTCACCGTGCCCTCCACGCTGCCGGCCGACGCGCCGCCGGATATCGCCGGCATGGTCGGCCAGTATGCGCACGGCAACGAACCCTCGCACCACATCGCCTATCTCTACACCTACGCCGGCGCCCCGGCTAAAACCCAGGCGCGCGTGCGTTCGCTGCTCGACACGCAGTATCACGCAGCCCCCGACGGCATGGCCGGTAACGAAGACGTGGGCCAGATGTCGGCCTGGTTCCTGATGTCCTCACTGGGTTTTTATGCAGTCGATCCCGTCAGCGGCAACTACGTGCTCGGCTCACCGCTCGTAGAGCATGCCACGGTCGAGCTCGGCGCAAACCACCGCCTCTCCATCCAGGTCACGCGCAGCCACCCCAGCGATTGCTATGTGCAAGCCTTCACCCTCAACGGCAAGCCGCAGCAGCGTTGCTGGTTCAGTCATGCAGAAATCGCCGCAGGCGGAACCATCGTCCTCCAGATGGGACCGGAACCCGCCAGCCTCGGCAAGGACGCCTCTCAGGCGCCGCCGTCACTGGCCCTCTAGCCAAACTACAACTACGCCGGCATCGGCCGAAGTTCCTCGCCGTCCGCTGCCGGCGTTGTCAACCCTCGCGGCTCATTGTCGGATCGGCGTCTTTTCCTGATAGAGCGCTAGCCGCTCCCGCAAGCTCTGCGCCAGCGTCGCGTTGTCCTGTTGCGTCGCCAGTTCAGCCGCGCGCCGTTCCAGGTCAACAGCCTCGCCGAAGCGGCCGTTCTCCGCGTACACCGCTGCAAGCGTGCCCAGAATCGCCGGGTCGCCCTCTGACGAGAGCTGTGCCGCATGCTCAGCCAGCGGCAGCGCCTCCTGTCCGTTGCGCAGCGCGGCATCGCTTGCCGTAGCCAGCACCCAGGCCGTGTCGTTCAGCAGTTGCAGATCGTCCGGAGCCAGATGCAACCCCTGCCGCCACTGCGTTAACCCGTCCGCGCCGCGGCCCGTAAGCACCAGAGCCTTCCCCAGGTAGTAGTGCGCCTGGGCCGAATCGGGCGCCAAGGCAAGCGCCTGCTCGAAGTAAGCGACGGCCTCTCCCGGCCTCCCGCTCTTCGCCAGGCCCAGTCCAAGGTTGGTGTTGAACTCGGCGCGCGTGGGCGCAAGCTCCGCCGCCTTCCGCAGATGCGGCAGTGCTTCGTCCACTTTGTGCTCTGCCATCAGCGTTTGCCCCAGGCTGCTCTCGGCAATGGCGCTAGTCGGGTCCAGCTCAACCGCCCTGACAAACTCCGCGATGGCTTCCTCGGCGCGTTCCTCCGCCGCGTAGGCATTTCCCAGGTTCAGGTGTGCCTCGGCAAACTCGGGCTTGGCCTCGAGTGCGGCCTGCAATTCGACCTCCGCCTCGCGAATGCGATGATCGCCCAGCAATTGGCATCCCAGATTGTTGTGCGCTTCGGCCAGATCCGGCTTGTCTTCGAGCGCCAGCCGCAGTTGCTGCTCGGCCTCCTCGCCGCGGCCGGTGCGGCCCAGTGCCGCACCCAGGCTGTTGTGCGCCTCGGCAAAATGCGGATTGATGCGGATCGACTCGCGCAGTTGCGCAATGCCATCCTCTTCCCGCCCCGCACGCAGCAGCGTCTCACCCATAAAGTAGCGCCCGCGCGCGTCCTCGGGCTCCATCGCCAGCGCCTTCTCCCACTCCGGAATCGCCGCAGCGTACTGCCCCTTGTTCGTCAGGTCGGCCGCCGCGTCGAATTGCTTGTAGTAGTCCACCGCTGGCGTGTCAATGTGCGCAATTCCCGCCCGCGGCATCCGGACGAACTCCGGTATGTTCACTGCGCGATTTGCCGCTGTCGAGTTCTCGATCAAAATCGCAGGCGTGTCGTTGCCGTTCTCATCGATGTGCGTAAGAAACATCTGCGTATAAGGCGAGCGGCTCTTTGACGAGAACACCAGCCATCGGCCATTCGGCGAAAAGCTGTGCCACGAGTTCATCAGCGGAGTGTTGCAGCGCATCAATCGTGCCGTCCCTCCTCCCGCCGGAACGATATACAGCTTGCCGTCCGGACGCATGAGCTGTCCGTTGTGCGCCTGCACAAAGACGATCCACTTGCCGTCCGGAGACACCTTGGCAAAGCTGTTGCTCATGCCGTTGCGTGACGCACCCGCGATCGGCTCGGGCGTTCCTCCGCGCCCGTCGTTGAACGGAATGCGATACAGATCGTATTGCACGCGCATCTCCGCCGGATCGTTGGCGTACGTTGCCATCTTCACGCCCGGCGGGTTGGGATCCTGCGCCGCTGCGCGCGCAAACACGAGGTACTTGCCATCCGGACTCCACACCGCGCTCGCCTGCACAAAATTCGGATCGTCCGCTCCAGGCAGCGGATGCAGCTTCTTCGCGGCACGGTCATACCAGGCGAGAATCCCGCGCGTGGGATAGAACACCTGCAGAAACCGGTAGTCCGTAAAGTTGGCCACGTAGTAGAAATTCGGCCCCTTCGTTCCCGGCGGCTTGATCGTGGTCATCACGTACCGGCCGTCCGGCGACACCTGCGACATGAAGCCCAGCCGCATCTGCGGATCGGTTTCGCCGCTGAACGAAGCCCACGAGATCATGTCCTGCGTCCGCACCGTCATGTGTTCTGACACGGGCACCAGCGCGTAAAGCCCCTTGTCGTTCTGCGGCCCGTCCATGTCCAGGCCCAGCGTCTTTCCATCGCTGCTGAATGAATGGCAATTGGCGCACGAGTGCAGCCCGGTCATCACCACGTGGCTCGCGGGCTCCGCCACATCGCGCATCCGCCACGCAATCAGCGGCACCGCGCTCTG
>DCFV01000034.1 GCA_002314435.1 Acidobacteriaceae bacterium UBA1795
CGCCCATCGCCAGCGGCCCCAACGCAGCGCCCGCGCAGGTAAAGAACAGAATCACGCCCGCAATCGCGCCATGCTCTGCCTTGGGAAAACAACTGATCCCCTTCGAGTTCAGCGTCGGATAGACGACCGACATGAAGAGTCCCGAGAATGCCAGCAGATACACCGTCGCATTGGTTCCGCCAAACATCGCACCCAGGAAGCAAGCCAGGATCACGCCGCTGAAGACCACCAGAATTCTGGTCCAGTTCCAATGCGCCGTAACCCACGCGCCCAGGAACCTGCCCCCCGCGCGCAGAATAAAGAAGATCGAGATCACATAAGCCGTCATGAATGCCGACGAGGGCCGGTTGTCTTTCAGATACGTAGGCAGCCACACATAGATCGCGCACTCCACCGCGACATAGAGAAAGCACGCCGTCGAGAATCCCAGCGCATACGGATTCTTCAGCATGTGCATCGTCCGCCGCAGGTCAATCGGCTCCGCCGAGGCCTTCATCGTGTGCGGATAGCGAACCAGCGCGGCAATCAGAATCAGCACCGCGCAAATGCTTCCCGCAATCACATAGAGCCACTTCCACGACACGCCGCCCAGCAGCAGCCGCGCCACAATGGCCGGTCCAATAATGGCGCCCACGCCAAAGAATCCCTCCACCATGTTCATGGTCGAGGTGTGCTCCATCGTCGAACCGGAAATGTCCCCTATCAACGCCAGCGCGCCCGTCTTGAAGATGCCGATCGAAGCGCCCGAGACGATCAGCAGCATCACAAAAAACGCATACGAATTGGCGACCACGAACAGATAGGAGTTCAGCGCAAAAAGAATCAGCCCTAGAACAATCGTCTTCTTGCGCCCCAGCTTGTCCGCCAGAAATCCCAGGCTGATGGCCGCCACCGCGATGGCCGACATGTTGGCATAGTGAAACGCGCCCGCAGCCGTCATCGTCAGATGGAATGTCTTGATGACCTCGGGAATAATCACGCCCACCGAGTCCGTTGTCATGGCAAACATCATGAACATCGTGTACGTCAGCGACTTGATCAGTGCATGATTTGAGGCCGGTGCCGTGGCGGTCATCGCGCTTTCTCCTTGCTCTTGCGTGCTCTCACCCGATGTGAATCGTGCTGCTGTGGCCGGCATCCACCGTGGAATACTCAATCGTCGCCGCAGGCTTGGCCAGGTCCTCATGCAGCCGCGCCCATGCGCTGCCCAGCTTCCATGTGATCTTCAGGTCATGCGCGGCCGCGGACTCCACCGTCGCTTCGCCGCCAAACGCCGGGTGCGCGTTGCGCATACGGATGATCTCTATCAGCTTTTGCACCACCGGCTTCTTCAGCGCGTCTGCCACTTCGCCGGGCGTGTAGTAGTGCCGATTGATGTCGCGGCCCACGCTGGTGCGCGCCAGCAGTTCCATGTCATTCGTTCCTGCCAAAAGCCCCACATAATAGACCTGCGGAATTCCCGGCACAAAAAACTGGATCGCACGCGCCATCAGATACTCGGTGTCGTTCTGTCCCAGCGCGTCATAGTAGGTGCAATTCACCTGGTACAGGTCCAGGTTGTTGGCCGCCGCTCCCGTGGCCTGGCGGCTCTCTCCCTTGCTGCGCTCGTGGATCGTCTCCACCAGGTTGTTGATCTCCGCCGGCTTCAGCAGACCGGGCTTGCCTGAAGCATCCGCGCCCACATCGATCACACCAATGCCGTCGTGCGTGTCCAGCACGGTGATGGCATTCTTCGGCCGCACCGCCAGCCACTCAATCAGCGGCTGCGCGTCCGCCTGGAACAGCGCGTGCAGCAGCAGCGGCGGAAGCGCAAAGTCGTACACCCAGTCCACGCGCCGCGCAATCTCCACCTGCTGCGCATAGTAGCTGTGAACCTCCACCAGCACCTCGATGCCCAGCGCGCGCGCCTGCTCCGTCAACTCCGCAATAAACGCGAATGTCTCCGGAATCATGAAGCAGCTCGTCCCCGGCTTCTTGATCGCATAGCCCACCGCATCCATCCGGATTGACGTGATGCCCGCCGCGTGGAACCGCTCCAGGATCGCGTCAAGATAGCCCTTTCCGTGCGGATGCGAAACATCAATGTCGATCTGCTGCGGCGTAAACGTGGTCCACAGCAGCCGCTTCTCTCCCGTCGCCAGCGTTGTGTAGGCGAACGGCAAGCCCGGCCGCGGCCGGTAGATCCGCAGCAGGTCGGCTTCCGTGGCCCCGTTCGGAAACACCCGGTCGTACGTCAGGAACATGCCCGCGTAGGGCGAGTCCGCACCGTTCTGGGAGTAATCCTGAAACTGCGGCGACTTGCTCGAGACATGATTGACGATCAGGTCCGCCATCAGCTCCGCCTTCGTGCCCAGCGCGCGCAGATCGTCCCACCCGCCCAGCCGCGGATCAACCATCGTGTGATCGATCGGATCGAATCCCGCATCGGAGCCGTCAATCGGATGAAAGAAGGGCAGCAGATGCGCCCCGCCAAACACACCCGCCAGCGGACCATCCAGCAACGCGCTCAGCTCGCGGACGCCTCCGCTCGCCAGTCGATCGACATACGTGATCAGTTGAACCTGGTTTTTCATCGTCAATTCTTCCTGATGGTGAAATGAAGCGACAATTGCGGGCTCCCTCGGCTCTTGGTCTGCTCAGGCCCACTCAGGTACTGCGGAGCGCGAACTACACAACGGAGTCCACGACAACATGCGATTGGTTCTACTTGCTCAAAATCAGCAGAGCCACCCCTTGCCCGGGAATATTGCGCGAGTACACACCGGTGCGCCTGCCCAGGTCCTTGTTCTGCCACACATCGTGTAACAGCGCTCCCTGGCTGAAGCCAATCTCCTTCAGATCAACGCCCACATCCCTGAAGTCCCCCGCACCGTTGAACATGCCGGCTGCAGACCGCACGTCGGCGTCCGTCACATGATCGGCAAAGTGATTCCAGCTGTTCCAACCCATCGGCGGTTTCGCAGCCAGGTTCGACTGCGCGCTTGCCAGAACCGTCTGTCCGGCAACCAGAACGACAAGAAGGGTCATCCACACGTTGCGGCGTGCCATCAAAGCCTCCGGGGGGGCGAGAGTCGTAAAGAGCATACACCCGCTATACAAGGCCGTGCGCCCACCAGCACAAGAGCCCTCCTTGGGTTTCCGCCGCGAGATACTCTTTCATAACGAAAGACTTAGCACATCAATAGCCAGTCGCTATCGCGAATCGATGTCTCGGATAACGGACGATACCGGAATGAAGCCGGAAGACGGTTGATCTCCTGAACACTCCGCCGGCCATGACGCCTAAGCGCCAACAATCCATTGAACTTCGCCTGCTTTCCTGGTGTAGACTTTTTGGTCGGATAAGTTTAATGCATAAGTGACTCAGAACAAGGAAGGCCAAAGCCCAGCTTGTTCGGTGCCACATAACCAACCCCCGAGCGACTCTGGGAGGACTTCGGTCAACTCTCGCATGACACTTGACTCTCGCACGTTGCTTCAAATGTCGCGTGGCGTGCTCAGGAGCCTTGCTCTGGGCTTGGGTATCTTTTTTCTCGGGAGTGGGCTAGCCGCCTGGCTGGCCGCCCACAATATTCATGGATTCCTGGTGTTCACAGATAACCTCGTGGCCGCAATTGCTTCGGTCTTAGTGGTTCTCCTTTACGAACACTTCCGGCATTACGACGTGGACAAACTCCGGCAGAGCGAAGTCAAATATCGCACCGTCGTTGAGCTCACAGGCACCGGATACCATATCCTGGACATACACGGCAGGGTCCTGGACGCGAACAGCGAATACGTGCGTCTCACCGGACACACTACGCTGCGCGAGATTCTTGGCAGGAGCGTTCTCGAGTGGATCGCCGAGGAAGCCAAGCCGTCGAATGCGGAAGCAATCGCCCGGTGCGCAGAGAACGGTTACGTCCGGAACTTTGTCACAGAGTATGTGGACGGGAAAGGCCGGGCTACATTTATTTCGATCAACGCGACCATGGAAACCATCGACGGTTCGCGGCGAATCGTAGCGCTCTGTCGCGACGTCACTGAGGTCAAGCGGCACGAGCAGGCCGTTCAGCAACTCACCGGGCGTTTAATCAACGCTCAGGAGGAGGAGCGGTCCCGCATCGCCCGCGAGTTGCACGACGACATAGGCCAGCGAATTGCTCTCTTGTCCATCGAGTTGGGGTGCGGCCTCCAGCAACCTCCAGACTCCGCGCCAGACTCCGCGAAGCACCACCGTCACATCTGCCAGGGTCTTTCGGAACTGGCAAAAGATATCCAGACGCTATCCCACCGTCTCCATTCGTCCAAGCTCGAATATCTTGGCATCGTGGTGGCAGCGAATGGCCTCTGCAATGAACTCTCGCACACGCAGAAGCAAAAGATCGAATTCATTCATTCGGGGATTCCGCGCATCGTCCCGAGCGATATCTCGCTCTGTCTCTTCCGGGTGTTGCAGGAGGCCGTGCAGAACGCCGTGAAGCATAGCCGCAGCGAACACATCAGGGTCGAACTGCTCGGTACGCCGGAGGAAATTCAACTGACCGTGAGCGATTCTGGAATCGGATTCGATCCGCAAGACGCCAGCGATAGTCAGGGACTCGGCCTCATGAGCATGCACGAGAGACTGTCCCTGGTCGGTGGCAAGCTCTCCATTGATTCGTCTCCAGGCTTAGGCACCACCATCTCAGCTCGTGTGCCCTTCCGCACAATCAGCGACTCCCAACGGGCGGCCCGATAACAGGTATCTCCCGGAGCTTCCCGCGTGAGGCAATCAGCATCCTGCGCGCAACACGGAATCAGGGCCTGTTCACAATCGATCTACTCTTCCTCGGCGCCGGCAACCAGAAAGCCCGGTTCCGCAAGAGATCCGAATCGCCAACCCGCCGAGCTCTTCGGGCTGTGCCCCAGCAAACCTTTGCTCACAAACTGCTTCCCCTCGCAAACCGCTTCCACAGCAGCGGTCAGCTCGCTCCCGGCTTGCGCTTTCAACACGTAGCCCAGCGCCCCAAGCCTGAGAGACTCCTCCACCACTTCGGCAGCATGTTCCTGGCTTACGAAAAGGATCTTTGAGTCAGGGGAGAGCCTGCGGATCCGCCGAGCGGCTTCCACTCCATCCACCGTTGGAAGCCCGATGTCGAGCACAATCAGGTCCGGTTGCAACTCCTCGGCCTTCTGCACGGCTTCCAAGCCGTCCGAGGCTTCGCCGATGACCTGCAAACCCGACATCTTTTCGAGCGTTGTACAAATGAATCGCCGAAATGGCTCGAAATCATCGACGATAAGAACTCTGAATGGTAACGATTCCACAACTCCTCCACTGCAAAATATTAGACTCGGCCCAGGGCCGTCTGGGTGCACATTAAAACGTTCTTTGGCGCCTTTTCCCTCATTTGCTCTCCAGCTCGAATTGCCCTCCGGTAGAGCATCGGCCGGTTTTCCTATTCGTTTCAGGCATTTCCGCCACTCCACAATGCCAAAAGTACCCGGATTCTAGCGCCGTCTCTCGCGCACTTCCAATTTGGGAACATCCATCCGGAAGACCCGTAATCCAAAAGGATTCAGCCCGGCGTCTCCATATCACCCTGCCGCGTAGGACACACCTCATTCCGTTCGACTTATCCCACACAACTCCCCGCTGCAGCCGCGCAGAAGCTCCGGTGCTGCGAACCCTCGCCACACCCGCCACTCTCTCTTCTCCTGCGGGACTTTCTTCGCGAACTCCCACTTTTCCTAGTTGTACAGACGAATAGACCCGCTTTCTCCTGAGTAGTTGCACTGCTCCATCCCGAGCAGATCCGCGAGATACCAAGGATCTCCCCGTAGGGGACCGGCCATCCAGAAAGGAAACACCCCATGAGTACCGCGCACATCCTCCCCAGCGAGAAAAAGTCGACACATCCGGAAGGACCGGGACTTCTCAAACAATATGGGTGCGGCCCCATTCCATTCATGGGCGCGGACGGTCTGTATGACCGGCACCTGCTTTTCGATAACGTAACGGATCTTACGAAGGCCAGCGCCCGGCAGCGCTATGAAGCCGTTGCGCGTTCCGTTCGAGATGTCCTCTCCCAGCGCTGGATCCTTACTGACAAGACATATGAATCCCTGAATCCCAAGCGCGCCTACTACCTGTCCATGGAGTTTCTCCTCGGCCGGTCTTTGGCCAACAATGTCACCAATCTGCTGCTCGATCAGTTTGTGGCGCGAGCCACAGAGCAGAAACACATCGACTGGCTGTCGTTGCTCGAACAGGAGCCCGACGCTGGCCTGGGCAATGGCGGACTCGGCCGCCTCGCAGCATGCTTCCTTGACTCAATGGCGACCCTGCAGCTCCCCGCCATGGGCTATGGACTGCGCTACGAGTACGGCATCTTCAGGCAATCCATCGTTGACGGATGGCAGCATGAAGAAGGAGACAACTGGCTCCGCAACGCCGACCCCTGGGAGATGGCCCGTCCTGATGAAGCGGTCGAAGTGAAGTTGAATTGCTCACTCGAATTGCAGGGCGGCTCATTCCACGCGCTGCCGGGCCGGCCATCCACATTGCTCGGCATTCCCTACGACCGGCCGATTGTCGGTTACGGCGGAACGACGATCAACACACTGCGCCTCTGGGCAGCCTCCGCGCCCCACCGGTTCGACTTCCAGGAATTCAGCAGCGGCGATTTTGCCGGCGCGCTCACTGAGACGCTCGCCGCGGAATCGCTGACGCGTGTCCTCTATCCCGATGACTCAACCAGCAAGGGCAAAGGACTGCGACTGATCCAGGAGTACTTCCTCGTTGCCTGTTCGCTGGCCGATCTTGTCCGGCGATTCCGCCGCGGCAATGCCAATTGGAGCGACCTTGCCGACAAAGTCGCCATCCAGCTCAACGACACCCATCCGGCCCTCGCCGTACCCGAGCTGATGCGGATTCTGCTCGACGAAGCGCATCTCGGATGGGACGATGCCTGGGCTCTGACGCAGAAGGCGCTCGCTTACACCAATCACACACTGCTGCCAGAGGCTCTCGAGAAGTGGCCGCTCAAGTGGTTCGCTTTGCTGCTTCCGCGTCACCTTGAAATTATCCTGGAGATCAACCGTCGTCTGCTCATCGACGTAAGGGACCGTTACCCGGGCGACGAAAGAAGAGTCGAACGAGTCAGCCTCGTTGAAGAAGGCCCTCAGCAGAATATCCGCATGGCAAACCTGGCCATCGTCGGCTCGCACAGCACAAACGGCGTGGCAGCCATCCACTCTGAACTCTTGCGGACCATGACCATCAAAGAACTGGCCGAAATGTTCCCCCAGCGCTTCAATAACAAGACCAACGGCGTCACCCCGCGGCGCTGGCTGCTCCTTGCGAATCCTGCCCTCTCCCACACCATCACACAAGCCATCGGCGATGGCTGGATCACTGGCCTCGACCAGCTCAAGAACCTGAAAGCGTTCGCCGACGACAAGAGCTTTCAGGAGGCCATCATCAAGGCCAAGGGCGAAGCCAAACTGCAATTCGCCAGCTGGCTCAAAGCCTCATCGGGTCTGGTGATCAATCCGGACACTATCTTCGACTCGCATGTGAAGCGCATTCACGAGTACAAGCGTCAACTGCTCAACGTACTGCGCATCGCCGTTCTCTACAACCGCATTCGTGAGAACCCTGACATTCCGATGCTCCCGCGCACCTTCTTCTTCGCCGGCAAGGCCGCCCCCGCCTACCACCTGGCAAAGCTGATCATCAAGCTGATCAATAACCTCGCGGCCGCAATCGACCTGGACCCCTTGGTGCGCGGGCGTCTCAAGGTGGTCTTCCTGCCCGAGTACTGCGTCTCCATGGCGGAGCATCTGATCCCGGCCAGCGACGTGTCCAACCAGATATCCACTGCCGGCTACGAAGCCAGCGGCACCAGCAACATGAAGTTCATGATGAATGGCGCACTCACCATCGGCACGCGGGACGGCGCAACCATTGAAATGGCGGAGGAGGCCGGCGAGGAGAACTTCTTCCTGTTCGGATTGACCGCGGATCAGGTGGTCGGCAGCAGCGGATGGTACAACCCGCGCTGGCATTACGAAAACGAGCCGGAGACGCGCGCTGCACTCGATCTCATCTTCTCTGAGAGCATTACCCGCAATGAACTGGGGACTTTCACTCCAATCTATGACACCCTCCTCGCCAATGGAGACCACTACATGCATCTGGCCGATTTGAGGTCTTACCTTGAGGCAGACAGGCGGCTGTCGAATCTATACGCGCAGCCCAACGAATGGGCCCGCAAGGCAATTCTCAATATAGCCAGTTCAGGCAAGTTCTCCAGTGATCGAACCATCAAGCAGTATGCAACCGAAACGTGGAACGTGGAGCCATGTCCCATACCGTAACAAGCACGGCGCTACCACTTCATCCTCCGGCGATGACTCCCGACGCACAGGTCGGGCAAAGCTCGCCTCTCGGCGCAACCGTCGTCGCCGGCGGCGTGAACTTCAGTCTGTACTCGCGCGATGCTTCAGGAATCGACTTGTTGCTGTTCAACGAGGACGACGATGCACGGCCCGCACGCGTGATCCCTCTGGATCAATCCGTCAACCGCACCTACCACTACTGGCACGTCTTCGTTCCGGGCATCCCGCCGGGGCAGATCTACGGTTACCGCGTGCACGGCCCGTTCGATCCTTCCAGTGGCCTCCGCTTTGACCCAACCAAAGTCCTGCTCGACCCCTACGGTCGTGGCGTCGCCGTTCCTCGGGGCTACTCGCGCGATGCGGCCCATGAACCAGGCGACAACACCGCAAGCGCAATGAAGAGCGTGGTCATCGATCCACGCTTGTATGACTGGGAGGGTGATACCCCGCTCAGACGGCCGGCTTCGCAAACCATCGTCTACGAAATGCACGTGAAAGGATTCACGCGTCATCCGAACTCCGGCGTCTCAGAGGAGACCCGCGGCACATTTCGAGGCCTCATCGAGAAGATCCCTTATCTCCAGGACCTCGGCATCACCGCGGTCGAACTCCTTCCCGTCTTCCAGTTCGATCCGCAGGACTGCCCGGGCGGCCGCGTGAACTATTGGGGATACGCTCCTGTCTCATTCTTCGCGCCGCATCAGGCCTACAGCTCGCGCAAGGACCCCGCGGGTCCCGTCGATGAATTCCGTGACATGGTCAAGGCCCTCCACCGCGCCGGCATCGAAGTTCTTCTCGACGTCGTTTTCAACCACACGGCCGAAGGCAATAGCGACGGCCCAGCGCTTTGCTTCCGGGGAATCGATAACTGCGCCTACTACATACTCGAGCAGGACCGCTCCTGCTACTCCAACTACAGCGGTACCGGCAACACGCTCAACGCCAATCATCACGTCGTCCGCCGCATGATTATGAATAGTCTCCGCTATTGGGTCGAGGAAATGCACGTCGATGGCTTCCGCTTCGATCTCGCATCGATTCTCGCGCGCGATTCCAGCGGGCATGTGATGTCCAACCCTCCTGTTCTTCTTGATATCGAGTCAGACCCTGTTCTCGCCGGAACCAAAATGATCGCCGAAGCGTGGGATGCCGCCGGGCTCTACCAGGTCGGCAGTTTCGTAGGCGACGGCTGGAGAGAATGGAATGGACGCTTTCGCGACGACGTGCGGAGCTTCTTCCGCGGTGACGACGGCTCACTGACTCACTTCGCTGACCGCATGCTCGGCAGCCATGAAATCTATCAGCACAAGGAACGGGAAGCAGAGCAGAGCGTGAACTTTGTTACCTGCCACGATGGCTTCACGCTCAACGACCTCGTCTCCTATAACCAGAAACACAACGAGGCCAACGGAGAAAACAACCGCGACGGCGGAGATGACAACAAGAGCTGGAACTGCGGCGTGGAAGGCCCCTCAGACGATCCTGAAATCGAACGCCTCCGGACCCGCCAGATCAAGAACTTCATGACCGTTACTCTCCTCTCTCTCGGCCTGCCCATGTTCGCGATGGGCGACGAAGTCCGGCGATCGCAGAACGGCAACAACAATGTCTACTGTCAGGACAACGAAGAGAGTTGGTTTGATTGGTCTCTGCTCGCAAAGCATGCCGATGTACTCCGCTTTGTAAAGCTGCTCATCGCCAGGCGAACATTGCGAGACCTTGGCCCCGAACGCCGGCGAATGACCTTGGTTCAATTGATTCTCAACGGCATCAAGGGCTGGCACGGAATCAAGCTCGGTCAGCCGGACTGGAACGATCATTCGCACAGTGTCGCCCTTAGCGCCGTACTGCCAAATGATGGGATGCTGGTCCATCTCATCTTCAATGTCTATTGGGAGCCACTTGACTTCGAACTGCCGCAGGCAGAGGCCGGAACGCCAATCTCATGGAGGCGATGGATCGACACCTCTCGCGAGTCGCCGGACGACATAGTGCCGTGGCGGAAAGCTCCCAAACTTGCCGAGCACACCTATCGCGCCGGACCTCGCTCCGTAGTCGTTCTCTGGGCACGCCTTGGCGATAAAGCAAGTCGCGCCTAGTGCCTGTTCACGCCACCGCTCGCATCGTGAGAGCGGGCCCTGGAACGAGCTGCGCAACTGTGCCCTCGGCCATCCCTCTTCTTTTGCAGTATTCTCTTTCCGTCGATCAATTGCTTCCAGCACACTCATTGTGTGCCTTTAATGGCGTTTCAAAACCCGGAAAGAGAAGTGACCAACATGACCCGGCACCGACTGTGTTCCCTGTGCGCCTTCGTTCTTGTCTCAATGCTTCTGGCAAGCCCGCTTTCTCCCGCGGCAAAAGCCCAGTCCACACAACTGGCCGCGACGCCCCCCATGGGCTGGAACAGTTGGAACCATTTCGCTGAAAAGGTGACCGACGCTGACGTCCGTTCCGCAGCAGACGTCATGGTCTCCAGCGGCATGCGCGATGCCGGGTACGTCTATATCAACGTCGACGACACCTGGGAAGGCCAGCGCGACGCGCAGGGCAATATCCAGACGAATAGCCGCTTCCCCGACATGAAAGCGCTTGCGGACTACGTACACTCCAAGGGGCTCAAGTTCGGCATCTACTCCTCTCCCGGACCCAAAACCTGCGCAGGCTACGAAGGCAGCTACGGCCACGAAGAGCAGGATGCGAACACCTACGCTGCCTGGGGCGTTGACTTTCTCAAGTACGATCTATGCGGCCTTCGCACAATCATGGATCTCTACAATCCCCAGCAGGATCCCAAAAAAGCCAACGCCATCATGCGCGATGCCTACGCAAAGATGCACGTCGCCCTTGTCAAGACAGGCCGGCCCATCGTCTACAGCATCTGCCAATACGGCGTCGATTCCGTATGGGAATGGGGTGAAGACGTTGGAGGAAACCTGTGGCGCACCACCGACGACATCAGCGACAGCTTTCGCAGCATGGCGCTGATCGGCTTCTCGCAGGCCGGGCTTGAACACTACGCAAAGCCGGGACATTGGAATGACCCGGACATGCTCGAGATCGGCAATGGCGGCATGAACGCAGACCAGTACCGCACTCAAATGAGCTTATGGGCAATCCTGGCTGCGCCTCTGCTCGCAGGCAACGACCTCAGCAAGATGGACGACACCACCAAAAGCATTCTCATGAACAAGGAAGTCATCGCGGTGGATCAGGACAAGATGGGAGTACAGGGGTTTCGTCTGGGCCCGCTTCAAACCTGGGTCCGCCCCTTGGCCGACGGCGCCAAAGCAGTGGCGGTCTTCAATTTCGTCACAGACGATGTGCCCCAGCCCGTTACGCTGCGTTTCAAGGTTCTGGGTTTCAGCGGCCCCGTTCACGCCCGCGATCTCTGGGCGCACAAAGACCTTGGAGTCCTGCAGGACTCCTACACCATCACGCCGCCCGAGGGAGGCGTCGTGATGCTCCGTCTCTGGCAGTAGCCTGCCCGTCTTCCCGATGGTCCTGCGTCCCGACGAGGCCTGCGTCCGCTTCTAGTCGCAGGCTTCCGCTTCGATCGCGGGAGCTTCCTGCCCCGCGTTCCGCTTCCAAAGCAGATAAACAGGAATGCCCAGCAGAACCAGAGCCAGCCCGGGAAAAGTGTACTGCGGCTTGTACACCAGCAGCACCAGGGCTACACAACTGGCCAGCGCGATATAGAACCCCGGCAGGTAGGGATACCCAATTGCCTTATAGGGTCGTGGCGCATCCGGACGATTGCGGCGCAGCGCAAACAGACCGGCGATCGTAAGAATATAGAAGAGCAGAACCGCAAAGATGATGTAGTCGAGCAGTTGCGCGTACGAGCCCGAGAGACAAAGCAGGATGGTCCAGAGCGCCTGCACCACCAGGCCCGCCACCGGAGTCTTGTAGTGGGAGTGCAGCTTTCCTACCGAGCGAAAGAACAGGCCGTCGCAGCTCATCGCGTAGTAAACGCGCGCTCCGGCCAGGCTCAGTCCATTGGCACAGCCAAACGTCGAGATGAGAATGGCCGCAGCCATCAGGTATCCGCCAATGTGTGGAAAAATCTGCGTCAGTGCTGCCGTTCCGATGCGGTCTTCAGTAGCGTATTGGATTCCCCGCGCCAGCGTCGTTGTTCCGTGCGGATCGCCATGCAGCGGAAGAACCATCATGTAGGCCGTGCTGGCCAGGAAATACGCAATCAGAACAAACCCCGTCCCCAGCACAAGTGAGAGTGGAATATTGCGTTGAGGCCGCTTCACCTCGCCCGCCGTAAACGTGATGTTGTTCCATGAGTCCGAGGAGAACAGCGATCCCACCTGCACCACGGCCAGCACCACCAGCATGTTCACCATCGCCACGGCCCCGCCAGCGCCCACTTGCACAGGATGAAGTTGAGACCAACCCGCGTTGTGCCAGAAGCCACTCCAGTTGCGGCCAAAGTTCGCGGCAACGGCTATCGGGTTCCGTCCCAGCGTGAATCCAAGCAGGATCAAAGCCGCCAGTGAAACCGCCTTGGCCGTGGTGAATATGTTCTGCACCAGCGTGCCCAGGCGCAGTCCGAAAATATTGAGCAATGCCAGTGTCGCAACCACGCAGATGCCCACCAGGTTCGCGGTGTTCAAACCGATGTCGGCATTGCCCACCACCATCGGCCCAACGGCAATCGCCGGAATGTGCGCAATATGCCAGAGCCAGTGCGCGCTGGAGATGGTTGGAAAAAACACGCCGAGAAACTCGCCGAACGCCACGCACACCGCGGCGATGGAACCAGTCTGAATGACGAGGAAGAACGTCCAGCCATAGAGAAAGCCCCACAGCGGTCCGAGCGACTCGCGAAGATAGACATACTGCCCGCCGGCCTTCGGCATCATGGCAGCCAGTTCGCCGTAACTCAGCGCGCCAATCATGGTCAGGACCGCTGTGATCACCCACGCTGCCAGGTAAAGCGCCGGCGAGTCCGTCGTGCGGGCAATATCACTGTCGACGATATAGATTCCGCTGCCCACCATCGAGCCGACTACAAGAGCTGTAGCGCTGAAGAGGCCTACCTTGGCGTGATGGTCTCGAGCGGCGTCGGAGCCGGGTGCAGGGGAAGCGGCGACCGGGAGGGGAAGCGTCATGGATGAGGACCGTCTCCTTGATGTGTATGTGAATTGGAAGAGCGCTTTGCACAGTGAGTGTCAACGGGGCCTGGGGTTGCACGGCGTGAAAGTGCGAACAATGCCTGTAAGAAAAAGCGCGGGCGGATCGCTCCGCCCGAGTCTTCAGGATTCCTTCTGCCAGTACACCGAGTACCTCTCGTCCAGTACCCGGTAAAGCGGCTTCAGTGTAAAGTTCTTGCTCTGCTCTACGGTCTGGAACACCAGGTCCGCACCAGCGTCTTTCTTGATCCACGCTGGTTGATCGCCGCTCTGCGCTCCGGCGCGGAAGCGCGGCAACGGCAGCGGAGGCAGGCGATCCATATCCGGCCCCTGACCCGCGTCAATCATGTCGCGGCTCAATCCCTCGCGGCCCATGCAGGCCACCAGCGTCAGCGGGCCATACGCCAATGACGCAAGCTCCGGACTTCCCGGCACCGCCTCCTGCCGCAGGCTCATCGGCAGTTCCACCGCGATCGAGTCGCCTTGTTTCCACGTGCGTTCTATGAGCAGATAGCCATCGCTTCCCTTCTTTGCCTGAACAGGCTGTCCATTCAGCGAGACCGCGATTCCCGGCGCCCAATGCGGTGCGCGCACCTTGAGCGCAAACGCCGTCGGCTGCGCCGCGTGCACATGGATCGTCGTGCGCTCTTCCTCGGGAAAGTTGGTTTCCTGCACCAGCCGCACCTGCTTCGCGCTCCAGTTCGCCTCTGCAGCCACAAACTGGTTCACGTAGATGCTCGTGTTGTCCTCAAAGAAAATCGTGTCCACCAGTTTCGCATACTCTTCCGCGCCGGTTCCGGTGCAGCAGAGATTCGATTCGTATGGGTCGCCGAATGTCTTCCATCCGCCCGGAACGGTCGGTACGTAATACATCAGCAGGGCGTCTTCGTTCTGCGTTCCGGCGCGCACATTCCACAGCAGTTTCTCGTAGTAGTCCATCCAGCGCGCATCCGGCTGCCAGCCGAAAAGGTGGCGCGTCAGCTTCAGCATGTTGTAGCTGCAGCAGCACTCCTGCCCGCCCGACGCCATATGGGACCCGGCCGTATCCGGCTCGCTCCAGCCTTCGTTGTTGTTCGACGTGCCGCCCGGAGCAAAGCTGTGATGCTCCGCAACCGTGTGCCAGAAGTATTCCGCAATCCCCTTGTACCGCGCGTCGCCCGTCAGTTCGTAGCCGCGCGCCGCACCCACAACCTTGGGAATGTTCGTGTTCGAGTGCAGCCCGGCCAGCTTGTCCTGCTGTGCCGCCAGCGGCTCAAAAAAGCGCTTGTGCTCAAAGCGGTAGCCCGCATCCAGATACTTCTTCTCGCCGGTGATGGCGTACAGATTGAACATCACCTCGTTCATGCCGCCGTGCTCCACCATCTGCACCTTGGCCAGCTCTTCGTCGCTCAGCGGCGCAACCCACTTGATCGCCCAACCCGCCATCCGCTCCGCCGTTTGCAGCGCCGTCGGACTGCCGCAGTGCACGTACATATCCAGATGCCCCGCCATGATCTTGTGGTAGGTGTAGAAGGGCGCCCACACGTGCTCATGATTCATGAGCCGGTCGTAAAAGTTCTCAGGATAGGCGCCGAGATAGCCATTCGGCTGCTGGCACTCAGCCAGCATGCCTACCAGCGCTTCGGCCTTCAGGCGCAGCGACTCGTCCCCCGTCGAGGCATACATCAGCGCACAGGCTGAGAGATAATGCCCGCCCGCCAGGTGTCCCCGCAGCTCGCAGTCAGGCGCCTCCCAGCCGCCCAGCGGCTGAGCCATCGAAGGCTTTCCGGCCGTCAGGCGAAAGCTGTGCGCCAGCCGGTCGTTGGGCAGCATGTAAAGGTAGATGCGGTTCCGCTCCTGCATCTCTTTCAGGTAGCCGGAGCGCAGCCGCACCTGGCTCATCGGCAAAGGCCGTGCCGCCCACGCAACCTTCTCATGGCCCAGGTGATCAACCGACCGCAGCCCATCCACAACCGCGTCCTGCCCCACGGCCCACAGTCCGCGCGGCAACACGCCCGCACCTGCGGCCAGCAGCGACGAGTTCCACAGAAACCCTCTTCTCGTTACGCTCTTCATCGTTATTTCGACTCCTTTGCTGCTGTGCTTGCCGCAGCTCCCAGGCGCACACTCACGCTCTGCCTGCCCAGCGGCACCACGTAAGCGCCGCGCTCCATGCCCAAGCTGCTCAAGGGCGCAATCGCGCCCACGCCGCTCACCTTTGCCGTCTGCTCCACGTGCAGCAACGCTTTCGTCGTGTACGCATCGCCGGGGCCAAGTCGTACTTCCACCTGCTTGCTCTGCGTGTCATACGCTATCTGCTCAAACCGCCCGCTCTCCAGCGTCAGCCACAATCCCAGCGGAGCCACAAAGAGCCGCTGCCGCAGACTGTCCCGCGGCTCCACGCGCACCACGTTGCCCTCGACGCTCAGATTGCCGCCAAACGCCAGCCAGCCGAACTCCGCATCGTGCGTAAGATACGTTCCCACACCCCACGCATGTCC
Source organism: Acidobacteriaceae bacterium UBA1795 (assembly GCA_002314435.1). Taxonomy (GTDB): domain Bacteria; phylum Acidobacteriota; class Terriglobia; order Terriglobales; family Acidobacteriaceae; genus Telmatobacter. Next base: position 15,986 of record DCFV01000034.1, read on the forward strand.
AAAGAAGTTCGGACCGTAATCGCCCGTATAGGGATCAAAGGCCATCTTGTCCGGATAGCTGTGAAATGCCGCCGAGGCAAAGCCCTCCTGATCGATGTTCGTCAGCGCGCCCATATTGCCGCCATAGCCCACGCGCAGCAAATACAGGTCCGCCGGATCACGCCGGTACGCATCCAGCACAGGAATCGCGTTGATGCCCGACCCGTAGTGATGCAGTTGCCGCTCCAACCTCGGATACTTCCCGCCATACAGAAAGTCCCAGTAACGCTGCGCATTGCCGTTGTAGCCCCAGCTTGGAATCGTCGGCATGTAACCGGTGATCGCATCCACCGTTACCTGCGCCTTGTCCTCCATGCCGAAGTAGCGGCTCCATGCGTAGACCTCCTCCTGTCCGGTGGAGTCCCACGGCATCTCGCTGCCAAAGGGATACGCCTCGCGCTTCCAGTTGTCAGCGCGCGTCCGCATCGCCGCTTCCAGCTTGTCCGCTTCGGAAGTCATGCCTTCCGCACGCAAGTCATTGAGCACGCTAACAAACACGCTGCCTTCCATCTGCCCCAGCATGGCCTGGCCTTCCGCAAAGTGCATCATGGCCATTGTGGTTTCATACGCCTGGTTCAGATACCAGTGCGCATCGTGATGCGTCGCCAGCCCCTCGTGGTTACGCGCGATCCGGTACATCGACCAGTAACCCGCCACCACATGCGGATAGTTGTACGAGCGCCAGACGCCTTCGCTATCTGTCTTGCTCCAGCTCTCCCACGTAGACCAGTCGATGTCCTTGCGATACGAAAACCCCGGCAGCTGATCCGGCTGATGGTAGAAGAGGCTGCGCCGCACGCCGTATTTCTGCGGGCCGTCCTTGTACTGAATTCCGCCCCACAAAACACCGTCGACAAATTCCTCCAGCTGCTCCACCTGCTTCTTGTCGGGCCGTACAAACTCCTTCATCGCCGCAGCCAGCCACGATCCAGCGCCGCCCTCATCGCTCAGCCCGGCAATCCACACCCGCTGATCCTGCGTCACCTGCCCATTGGCCTCGCGATCATAGCTGATGATCGAGGGCGCACGATGAAACGGATCGTTCTTGTCGTCGAACCATTGCTTGGTAAACAGGAACCGGCCCAGGTCGTCCACTGCATCGGTTTCCGGCTTCATCACCCGGTAATGCACCGTTTCCACAGTGCCATCTTGATACGTGATGGTGAGCCGCGCCCGTCCCCATTGCTTGCCGCGCACCTTGTAGCGCAGCCAGCCGTGTTCAGTGCTCCCTGCAGCCGAAATCTCCAGCGCGCCCGACGGTTCCACATCCGTTTTCAACACCGGCTTGGGATACTTGAGGAAGAGTGTGCCGTCCATGTCCTGCGGCAGCACGTAGCCCGGAACGCCCACGGCAACCGGCCGCTTGTTGTCGGCCAGCGCCTTTTCGATTCCACGAATAGACTCCGCCACCAGGAACCGCACGCCTACCGTCCGCTCGGCGCCCGGCTCCAGCACAAAGCTCGTCGCCGGGTTCCACTCCTCCACGCCCTTCCATTCGTTCTGCTGGTAGGCCGCCGAAGCCGCCATCCATTCGTAGAAGCCTTCAAACGTCTGCTGGCGCGGCGTTCGCTCCTTGAACAGCGCCTCGCCCTCCC
>DCFV01000051.1:0-1000 GCA_002314435.1 Acidobacteriaceae bacterium UBA1795
GGCGTTGTTCAGAGGTTCCCTAACTGGGATCAGAACGTAGAGCAGAGCCGCTAAGACGAGGGACGTAAGTAATGCTGCAAGCACGCGCTTAGCTTCCTCGACTCCTACATGCCACAAGTATGCAGCGCACATAATCCAGCTAGCCGGCAAAAGGGTATTATAGGTAAACGTCAGGCCTACCTTCGTTAACGCATGCGCCGCAAGGTACTTTCCGATCGAGAAACTCGGCGTACCAAACGCCCGGTCCATACTGTACGCGTATTGGTCATACCTGATCTGGACAGCCCTCCCGAGTTCGTGCGGAATGATGCTAAACAAGCAGGCTGCGGGAAATAGTAGGCCGACAGAGATTAGCATCCACGACCATCTTTTGTCATCTCTGTGTCTTATCTCATTCCATGCACAGATTGGAAGTGCTACCAGAAGAAATAACAAAGAAGGCGCTCCAACAATCAAGCCAGTCAATATCTCCATGAGATTCCCTTAAGAAACTCGAGTGTCTCTCTATCTGCGCATAGCTTCGACAGTTTTCTGCTCCTGACGTTCTTACTTAGTAAATATCATGCTGGTCGAAGTCTCCTGCCTGTGCACTTTTCGTGCCCCGAAACGTATGAAGGCCGCTCCCGATGGGAGCGGCCTTCTTGGCTATGCTATAGAGGTCAGAGCGGCGCGAGCCGCGTCTGCCGCACCGCAGGTGCTAAGCGGGCGAGGGCGAGCCTTCCGGGAAGCCGCCGGAGCCGCGGCTCTCGGGCTTCAGGATCTGCTGGCCGTTGCCGGTACCGGTGCCGTCGCTGGGCGAAGCCAGAACGGAGCGGATCGGCGGCAGTTCCTTGCCTTCGATCAGCAGCCGTACTTCCTCGGCGTCGATGGTTTCGCGCTCCAGCAGTGCTGCAGCAATACGGTGCATCGCGTCCTGGTGCGCTTCGAGGATGGAGTGGGCCGACTGGTAGGCTTCGTCGATCAGGCGGCGAACTTCCAGGTCGATCTGCCGCGCCGTCTC
>DCFV01000051.1:1321-2135 GCA_002314435.1 Acidobacteriaceae bacterium UBA1795
CTTCCTTCTTGCCGAAGGTGAGCGGACCGAGACGGCTCATGCCGTACTCGCACACCATGCGGCGGGCGAGATCGGTAGCCGTCTCGATGTCGGAGCCCGCGCCAGTCGACATCTGGTTGAGGAAGATCTCTTCGGCCACGCGGCCGCCATAGGCCGTCGCGAGGCGCGTTTCCAGATACTCGCGCGTGTAGTTGTGGCGATCGTCGGGCAGATAGATCGTGACACCCAGAGCCATGCCACGCGGAATGATTGTGACCTTGTGGATGGGGTCGGAGTTCTCGCGGAAGAACGAGACCATGGCGTGCCCGGCTTCGTGATAGGCGGTCACCCGCTTCTCCGCGTCGCTCAGCAGCATGGACTTGCGCTCGGCGCCCATGAGCACCTTGTCCTTGGCGAGTTCGAAGTCGTACATCAACACCTGCTTGCGATTGACGCGAGCAGCGTTGAGTGCGGCCTCGTTCACCATGTTGGCCAGGTCAGCACCGCTGAAGCCCGGTGTACCGCGAGCCAGAATATTCAGATTCACGTCGTCGCCGACGGGCACCTTCTTTACGTGCACGCGAAGCACTTCTTCGCGGCCACGAATGTCGGGCAGGCCCACCACCACGCGGCGGTCGAAGCGGCCGGGGCGCAGCAGTGCGGGATCGAGCACGTCAGGCCGGTTGGTGGCGGCGACCAGAATCACGCCGTCGTTCGATTCAAAGCCGTCCATTTCGACGAGCAACTGATTCAGCGTCTGCTCGCGCTCGTCGTGTCCGCCGCCGAGGCCTGCGCCACGATGGCGGCCCACAGCGTCGATTTCGTCGATGAAGAT
>DCFV01000051.1:2441-2638 GCA_002314435.1 Acidobacteriaceae bacterium UBA1795
TCGAAGAGGTCGCGCACGCGGCTTGCGCCCACGCCCACGAACATCTCAACAAAGTCAGAGCCGGAGATGGAGAAGAACGGCACGTTGGCCTCACCGGCCACGGCGCGCGCCAACAGCGTCTTGCCGGTTCCCGGAGGTCCGACGAGCAGCACGCCCTTGGGAATGCGTCCGCCCAGCTTCTGGAACTTCTGCGGCTC
>DCFV01000051.1:2941-9506 GCA_002314435.1 Acidobacteriaceae bacterium UBA1795
CAGTTCTTCCTTGGCCTCATCCACGCCGGCCACGTCCTTGAACGTCACCTTTTTCTGCTGCATCGAGAGCAGACGCGCGCGGCTCTTGCCGAACGAGAGCGCCTTGTTGCCGCCCGACTGCATCTGCCGCAGCATGAAGAACCAGATGGCGCCCAGCAGCACGAAGGGGCCCACGTTGAACAGGAGTGGCAGCAGTATGTTGTTCTGCGGGTCCTTGAGATTGAAGGATACCTTGGCCGCATAGAGCTTCTGGATCAGGGTGTCGGTGCTCTGCGGGATCGTGGTGTGGAACTGATCCTTGGGATTGGTCTTCAAGTGGCCGCGCAGCTCCGTGCCCTGGATGGTGACGTCCTCCACCTGCTGCGCATCAATCTTGTTGAGCAGGTCAGAGTACGAGACCTCCGCATCCTTGCCGCCGATGCTATTGCTGCGGCTGACAACACCCCACAGCAGCATCAGGCAGATGAGGATGAAGACCCAGAACATGATGGTTTTAACGGTCGAATTCACCAGGATTCCTCTTTCCCGGCGGGGGAGAAGCCACTCACAAGGACCTCCATCACCGCCTACTCCTTCCCTTTAGACGTCAGCACAGCCTTTTTTGAGGCAAAAAGTGCGAGCCTCCGTGGCAAAAGACACTTGTGCTTTCTGCCGGGAGAAGCAGTAACTCGATTGTACTCCGAAGCATGAAAAATCCGTGACCGCCGGGGAGGCAAAACCTGGCTGCGGAGGCCTCGAATACACCCCCTACGGACCTGCCTAACCAGCCGGGGAAGGCAGCGGGTGGGCTGCCACGCGCAGACCCGGCTCGGGCTCCAACTCTATGCCACGCATCCAGACCACACGCCCGGCGAGTTCCAGCACCGGCCACTGTGCCCTGTCAGACCCCGTAATCCGCATCCGCTCAAGCACTTCCTTCACTTTGCGCAGGCCCGAGGAATGGCGCACCCGCACCCGGTCGCCAGCCTTCCAGCCGCGCAGCACGGCGGTCTGAGCAGCGCCTTCCCACTCCACATTGAGCGCAAGGCCAAACTCCGGCGCTTCAACGGAGCCAGGAACGGCGAAAGTGTACTGCGGTAAGACTTTTGTACTATAGGCAACCGCCGGGGGCGCACCCGCGGCCATCCGTAACTCACGATGGGTGCGCTCGGCTGTAAGTCGTTCGAGCTCCAGCTTCTGCCCGGCGCGGCCGCTCAGGGCCAGCGTGCGCAGGGCCTCGGTCGCGGCAAAGTCCGGCGCAGCGCCCAACTGACGCGCCGCATGGCGCAGCAACCGCCGCTGCAGCGCGGGCGCCAGCGCCACCAGCCGGGTGACCTCAATGGCCAGCCCCTCGGTTGCCGCGCGGCCCCCGCCGCGTACCGGCACACCCGGCAGGATCAACTGGGGTGCGGTGCGCGCCAGCTCTGCCCGCCACCACGCTTCTTCCCCGCGGGCCAGCGCGGCCATCTGCGCCATGTGTTCGCGCAGCCTCGGGTTCCAGGTTTCCAACAGCGGCAGCAAATCATGGCGAATGCGGTTGCGCGTAAAGGTCGCGCTGCGGTTGGACGAGTCCTCGCGCCAGCTCTGGCCCAGCCCGCGAAGAAAGGCTTCAATCTCCGTGCGGGTGACCGCCAGCAGCGGACGAACACAGCGACCTTCGGCCCACTCCACAACGGGATGAATTCCGCTGATTCCCTCGGTCCACGCTCCGCGCAGCAGCTTTGCCAGCACGGTCTCGGCCTGGTCGTCGAGCGTGTGCGCCGTGGCGATGGCGTCGAGCGGAACCTCACGGAGAAGTTGTCGAAACCAGTCGTAGCGCAGCCGTCGCGCAGCTTCTTCAATGGTCTCCGCTGCCTTGCCTGCGCGCGCCGTGGCTTCGGACGCCGTATCCACGCGGGCAGAGTGGAATGGCACGCCTACCTCGCCCGCGAGTGCCTCGGCAAAGGCCAGGTCCGCATCGGCCTCTGCGCCGCGCAGACCGTGATGCAGATGCGCCGCATGTAGCACGAGGCCGAGTTCCCGTGCGCGCTCCGCCAGTGCGCGCAGCAGTGCAACCGAGTCGGCACCGCCGGAGAGTCCGACGGCCAGCCGCAGCCCGGGGCGCAGCAGTGTTGTGTCAACGGCGAGAGAGGATCGCACGAGTTGGATGATAACCCGCGGCGCGATGACGGCGAGTCGACGCGAACTACTGTATACTCCACCCGTTATGCAAGTATTCGCCATCTTACCCGCTGCCGGACTCGGCACACGCATGGCCGGACCGCAGCCCAAGCAGTTTCTCGCGCTGGCCGGTGAGCCCATTCTGATCCATTCCCTGCGCGCCTTCGCCGCCGTCGAGCGCGTCACTGCCATCTACGTGGCCGTGCGCAAAACCGATGTTGAGCGCGTACAGGCACAGGTGGCCGACTACGGCTTTGCCTCCAAGGTCCATGTTGTGGAAGGCGGCGAGAACCGCCAGGAGTCTGTGGCGCATGCGCTGGCCGCCGTGCCTGCCGAGCCCGACGACATTGTGCTGGTGCACGACGCCGTGCGTCCTCTCATCGACGCAGCGACCATCGCCCGCACCATCGAGGCCGTGGAGCAGCACGGCGCGGCCATTGTGGGCCTGCCCGCTATAGACACCATCAAGCAGGTGGAGCGCACCGCCCACGGCGCCATCATCACTTCCACCATTCCACGAGAGTTTGTGGTGCAGGCGCAAACGCCGCAGGGCTTTCGCTACGGGCTGCTGCAGAATGCCTTTGCGGAGGCCGAGGCAGACGGCTTTGTGGGCACCGACGAGGCTTCAGTTGTGGAGCGCGCCGGACTGCCGGTGGCCGTGGTGCCGGGGTCTCAGGTTAATCTGAAGATTACCCAGCCGGGCGATCTGGAGTTGGCGGAGTTCTATCTGCGCCAGCGCGCCCGGTAAGCGCGCACACCCTCTGCGGAAACCGGCACAGGGCTTGCGCCGGAGACTCTGCACACCCTAAGAACAGGCACGGATATGGATACTCGCATCGGATTTGGCTACGATTCGCACGAATTCAAGGCGGGCGTACCGCTACGTATCGGCGGCATGACACTGGACCATCCCGAGGGCCTGGCCGGTCACTCCGACGGCGACGTGCTGTTGCACGCCGTCACTGACGCCATCCTCGGGTCAGTCGCCGCGGGCGACATCGGCAGCTACTTTCCGCCGGGCGACCCGCGGTGGAAGGACGCCGACTCAGCCATCTTCCTTACGCTGGCGCTCGAAGAACTGCAGAATGCGGGCTTTCGGCTGGTGAACCTGGATGCGACGCTCGTGCTGGCTGCGCCGCAGATTGGCCCCATTGCCGGAGAGATGCGCTCGCGCGTGGCCGACCTGCTGGGCGTGAATCTCGACCAGGTGAGCATCAAGGCCAAGACTCCTGAGGGTCTGAATCTTGACCACGTGGCGCAGTGCCATGCTGTTGTGCTGGCGGAGCGCGTGGCAGACGACGATGAACTCAGGAGCATGAGCGCAGTGATCGAGTCGCAGAAGCAGCTCGAGGACGTGGTGGATGATCTGCTCGCGTCGGTGCATGGTGTGCCGAAGAAGCGCAGTGTCACGCCGGTCTTCGACACGGACGACATTACGTAAGACAGTTGTCAGGAATCATGGGGCATGGATTCTTGTAGTCGATGCAGAGTCCGGGGCAAATCTGTGTCCCCGAAATCCGGGCGACTCGCCAATTCACATCGCGCAGTCGCACGCGACCCGCTCCGCAATTGCCATTGCGCGGCGTCCGGGCTTGTATTCTCCCCTCGCCGGCCGCATACTGATGCGTGCCTTGGGGGTGACCGATGAATCCTTGGCAATGGCCCGTTCTTCTATTTCTCTCTGCAATTCTCTTCTCCCCATCCAGCGCTCAGAATCCTCAACCCGCTACGGTACACATCCGTGCCGCCCTATTTGACCACGATTTGAACGTGAAGCCGGTACCGCGACTTCAGATCACTATTCATTCGCTTGACACGCCGAATGCGCCTCCGATCGAAGTCCGCACATCGCTCGACGGCACGGCGGAAGTCAGCCTGGCGCCCGGCAAATATCAATTCGTCACAAACGCCGATGCCCAGCTTTTCGGCAAAAGCTATCGATGGGACCTGCCTGTCACGGTCTCATCCGCCGATTTGCTGGTTGAGTTAAGCAACGACAACGCGAAGACGGCGGATACCAGTTCACGCTCGGCGCACATCGATGAGCTGACCGAACAATTCCAGCGTGTACGTGGAGCAGCGGTCCTGGTGGCCACCGAGCGCGCCACGCACGACGGCATTTTGATGGACGACTCAGGGCTGGTTCTGACCGCACACATCCCAGGTGATCCCCAGCAGTGGATTGCCGTCTCCTTCGATGAGAATCGGTCCATCCCCGGCCGGTTGATTGCCGACGACGAGAAGAACGACGCCAGCATTGTCCGCATCAATACGGACAAGGTGAAGGACGTCCCGGTTCCATTGCTCTCTTACGACCTCAATGCGCTTGTGGAGGGCGAGCGAGTCTTCAGCCTGAACAACGACCCGAATTTGGGCAAGAGCATCCGCACAGGCGTCATCAGCAAGGTGGACAAGAAAGGTGTCATCGGCGACGTTCAATTTACCGACATTGGCAGCCCTCTCTTCAACTCCAGCGGCACGCTGGTTGGCTTCAGCCGCTATCAGAACCGTGCGTTCACCTTGGTTTCACTCGATAGCGTGCGCGATTTGATCAATACCGCGCGCGACAAGGTGAAGGACGCGACCACTCTCCCGCCGTCGCGCCTGCTGCCCGTTTCCCCGGGCATGTTCCCCGCAGATGCACTCATCGCGCGCCACGACCCGAAGTATGAGAAAGAGGTCTACGACTTCAAATTGGGCGACTTCAACGTGTATATGGGCACGCCGGTTTCTTCCTATCAGTGGGACAAGAGTCGGTACGAGGAAAAACGCAACGTCAGCATGAAACGGGCATCCAAGGGTGCTCAACCCGACGAGGTAAAGGAACCGACGTACGAATTCTCGGCCAACATTCAGGTACAAGCCATACCCGATTACAAATTTCCTTTTTGGGCTAACATGGGGCGCACATCCCAACAGCCCATCATCCTGCGTCCGAAAGTCAGCTTCCATCACATGCGGCTGCTGTGCGGCGAGCACGAAGTCGAGCCGATACGCCCCATGCGTCACGCAATTCGACCACCGGAGAACGCAGATTTCAGGTTCGATCAGGACAGTATGATGGGCGACTACTTTTACACGCCGGACTCGCTGCCGCCCAGTTGCGGCACTGTGACGCTCGAAATTTACTCGACAGACCAGGCGACGACACCAATCAAGAAGATGATCGAGAATCCTTTACGCGACAGACTGTGGGCCGACTTTGAGGCGTTCCGGCACACAAACACCGCAGCACCGCAGTCGAATCCGAAATAGGCCGGACAGCGCAGTTGAATGAGCAATTGGCGGGTGGCGTGATCTCAGATCCGAAAACACGGACTGTGGGTCACACAGCTGTCCTCACAGTGACTTGGGAATCCAATCCCGCCGAGACTATAGTCCCGCTACATGCAACGCCTTATCGCTTCATCATCCGTGAGCATGTATTTCTATAAGCAGCCCATTCACCCGAGGTCTGCCCAATCATGCTCCTGCGCCCCACCCTCGTCACGCTTTCCGTACTGCTCTCGCTCGCACTCCCTGCTGGTGCTCAATCGCCCGATTGGCGCACTCCTGCGGAGAACTCGAACTATCGCACCACGCCTGATTATGCCGAGACCATGGCCTACATTGAGCGGATGGCTGCTGCCGCGCCGGGACAGGTGAAGGTCGAGAACTTTGGCAAGACCGGCGAGGGCCGCGACCTGAAGATCGTTATTGTTTCGAAGGACGGCGTCTTCGATCCAAGCGCCATTCATGACTCCGGCCGTGCGATTCTGCTGGTGCAAAACGCGATCCACGCCGGCGAGATGGACGGTAAAGACGCATGCCTCGCCCTGCTGCGCGACATTGTGATTACCAAGGCGCAAGCCAGGCTGCTGGACCACGTCGTGTTCGTCTTCATCCCGGTCTACAATCTCGACGGCCATGAGCGCCGGTCGCCGTACAACCGCATCAACCAGAACGGCCCTGAGGTGATCGGCTGGCGCGGTAACGGCACCAACATCAACCTCAACCGCGATTACATGAAGGCCGATGCGCCCGAGATGCGCGCGCTGCTGCACATGTTTCACCGCTGGCTGCCCGACTTCTTCGTCGACGACCATGTGACAGACGGCGCGGACTTTCAGTACGACGTGACGTTCACCATCGACGCTACGCCCGACGTTGCGCCTGCAACGGCGAAGTGGATTCGCGAAGACGTGACACCCGATCTGGAGCGCCAGGTGAACGCGTCGGGACACGTCACCTTTCCCACCCTGATCGATCTGAACGACGAGACCGACCCCGCGCAGGGCCTGGACTTTATCGACTTCATTCCGCGCTTTTCCAACGGCCAAATGATCCTCGAGAATCGCCCCTGCCTGCTGGTCGAAATGCACATGCTCAAGGACTACAAGACGCGCGTTACCGGCAACTACGAGATTCTGCGCGCGCTGCTTGAAGT
>DCFV01000229.1 GCA_002314435.1 Acidobacteriaceae bacterium UBA1795
GTCGAGATGCTCAAGGAGGACATGGAGGTTCTCGGACCGGTGCGTTCGCGCGAAGTCGCCGCGGCGCAACAGGAGATTCTCAATCTGGCGAGGCGCCTTGAGGCCGACGGCAAGGTAATCCTGAAGCTCGAGACCGGCGACGAGATGCTGGCATGAAACTACATGTGAAGCCGGAACAGACTGGCGTCTGCATCCAGGCTGGAGTTGCGCAATGATGGGCGAAGCGGTCAGGACCTTCGAGGTCTTTCAATACGAGGACAGTGGAAATGTGCAAGTCGCAGCGTGGGCGGGATTCGATGAGGCGGAGATGTGCGCTGATCCGTCATCAGGCAAGGCTGGAATTGCAGCTTGCAACAGCGAACCTCCGCGTCAGGAGCTGGAAGACAAATTAACCGAAGAAGTTCGCCGAAGCTTTGAAGCCGGCCGCGAGCGTGGTCTTCAGGATGGTCGTCTAGTTGAGCGCGAAGCGCTTGCCGCCACGCGGCTGGCCGAGGAGTCACGTCACAACGCGCAGGTGGCTGAACTGGTGCAGCGCTTCGCCGAAGACGGTGAGCGCTATCTGCACTCCATTGAGCATGAAGTGGTAAGGCTGGCCCTGGCTGTGGCAGCACGCATCCTGCGCCGTGAGGCACAGATGGACCCGTTGCTGCTGACCGGAGCGGTGCGCGTGGCCTTGGGACAGCTGTCCAGCAACACGGAAGTGCGGTTGCGCGTGCCAGCCGGCGAACTCTACCTTTGGCGAGAAGCGATTGCTCATCTGCCCAACTTGAACGTCAAGCCGTTGGTCGAGGCCGGCGAGGGTATGCGCATGGGCGACTGCCTGATCGAGACCAGCGTGGGCACAGTGGACCTTGGCATCCGCTGCCAGCTTGCCGAGATAGAGCGGGGGTTCTTTGACCGCGCAGGACAGCATTCCACCGCGCCGCCAGCCGTCACACCTTCCGCGCAACCCGAGGTGCACGCGTGACCCAGTTGCTCGGGCAATATTTCACGCGCCTGCAGCGAACCCAGCCCTGGCGCTGGCGCGGGCAGGTGGCCGAGTCGGTAGGCCAGACCATCGAGTCCTCTGGCCCACTGGCTTCTGTTGGCGAGTGCTGTGAAATCGTCGACCGCTCTGGCACAGTACACCCCGCCGAGGTAATTGGCTTTCGCGGCCCTAATGTTCTTTCCATGCCGGTCGAATCCACAGAAGGCATTCGCTTCGGCGATACCGTGGCAGCGCTTGGTGTGCATCCGCAGATCGAAGTGGGCCCGGGGCTGATGGGGCGTGTACTCGATGCTGATGGCGTGGCGATCGACGGTGGCCGGATGCCGGCGGCTGCTGAGACTGTATCGCTCGACGGCGCGGTACGCTCGCCGCTCGACCGGGTACCCATTCGCACGCCGCTCGGCACAGGCATCCGCGCGCTGGATGCGATGCTGACCGTGGGCCGCGGGCAGCGCGTGGGCATCTTCGGCGGTTCAGGCGTAGGGAAGAGCACGCTGATCGGCATGATGACTCGCAATACCGAGGCCGATGTAACCGTAGTCGGCTTGGTGGGTGAGCGCGGCCGCGAGGTTAACGAGTTCCTCGAAGACGCGCTTGGAGAAGAAGGCCGCAGACGCTCAGTCGTACTGGTTTCCACCTCTGACCAATCGCCTCTGATGCGCATGCGCGCCGCTCTGGCAGCGACCACTGTAGCCGAATACTTTGCCGAACAGGGCAAGCATGTGCTGCTGGTGCTCGACTCGCTCACGCGCTTCGCGATGGCCGCGCGTGAAATCGGTCTTGCTGCCGGCGAGCCGCCAACTGCCAAGGGCTACACGCCCTCTGTGTTTACGCGGCTGGCCAAGCTGGTCGAACGCACAGGCAGCTTCCGCTCCGGATCAATCACCGCCTTCTATACCGTGCTCATGGAGGGCGACGATCAGCAGGACCCGCTCGTCGACGCCGTGCGCTCGCTACTCGACGGGCACGTGGTGCTTTCACGGTCTTTGGCTGCCGAGGGTTGGTATCCGCCCATCCAGATCCTTGACTCGATAAGCCGTCTGATGCCCGCCGTGGCCGGCCCAGAACACTGCGAGCAGGCCGCCCTGCTGCGCCGACTGATGGCAGTCTATGCGCACTCCGAGGATCTCGTGCGCATTGGGGCCTACAAGGCAGGCTCCGACCCCGATCTGGATCGAGCCCTGCGCGCCCGGAATGCTTTACGTGCCTTCCTTACACAGGCCGCGTCCGAGCAAGTTTGCTTCAACGAGTGCCTGCAGCACCTCGCGGCGCTGGCTGCCGAGGTATAAGCCGTGCCGGTATCCCGCGCACTTCGACGCCTTCTACGGGTACGACAGCTTGAAGAGGACCAACGCCGTGCAGCACTCGAATCTGCGATTGGCGATCTGCATCGCCTTGAGGAGGCCCTGGCCTGCAACCAACAACGCGAACGGCTGGGGCGGGAGTTGGTCTCAGCAAGTTGCCGCACGGGCAAGCTTGTTGACCGAATTGCGGGCATCGTAGAGTCCTATATTGCATTGCGACAGGCTAGTCTGCTGGAAAATAAGATCGTCAACGCGAGCGAAAGCGTGAGCGAGATGCGCGAGGTCTATCTTTCCACCCGCGTCGATCGCCGCCAGGCTGAGACTGTGATCGAGGAGACTGAGTCTCGCGACGAACTCGAAGCAGCACGCCACAGCCAGCAGGACATGGACGACTGGCACCGCACACGCAGACAGCGCCGAATCACCTGAGGCTGCTGCGATACAACTGCGCGTCTCAGTCTGACAAATCTTTAACGTTCCCCGCTTTGGCTTTGGCAATTGAGCTGCATGTATTTCCCGTATGACAATGGCAGCCACAATCGCACCGATCGCACCTGTGGCGAATAGTGGACAGGAAATTGGTCCAACTGCGACTGCGCAATTGAGTCTCTCAACAAGTCTCGCGTCCGGGCAGGTGAGGACTGCCACCGAAGGAGCGAACGCGGTTTCCGAAGCGACGCAGGCAGAAGGTTCTTCCCCAGCGGCCGAACAGAGCTCAAGCGCCACCACTTCGACTTCTGATCAAAGTGCATCTGCAACATGGAAGGAACTGTTGGCCTCGATGGGCATGAACACGCGGGAAAGCACGGCCGCGAAGTCTATGTACGGCAATCATGAGGCAGTGGTAACAGTCCAAGTCGTCGCAACAGTCGCCGGGTCAGTTTTGCCCTTGGTGGCATCAACCAAAGAGATCGACCGGCCTGCGCGATCTGTGCCATCGAGCACCACGCTGCACGATGTCTCGTTATCGTCCCCTTCGAAAAGCACAAAGAAGACGTCGCCTTCGACCAAGGAAGCAGCTGACGCTCTCAGACAGGTGCAGATTGCCAACCCACCGACCGTCTCCAATGATGCGGCTCAATCTCAGGCAGCAAGCCTAGCTACCGCATTCACGGTCGCTCCCGTCACGGCAACGCCGTCTTCAGATGCAGCCGACAAGATGTCCGCCTCTCCCAGAAAGAGCGTGATCGCTGGCGACGCGCAGGGAACCCCAGCGAATGCGGCCTTCATAACAATAGCGGCATCAAAGACAGGCGCCATCTTCAAATTGGCCAACGCGCAAGCGACGACGCCTTCCTTGCAATCCGCTCATCGTCTTGAGCAGAGCGCACCTACACCAACGCCTTCTGCGACGCAGTCAGTCGAAGCTATTTCCGACGCTGCACAACACTCGTCTTCCGCGGCAACATCTGCATCGGGGGATGCCGAAGACACAGCTGGCACACAAACGATTTCAAATGCCCCTTCTGCACTGGCCGCAATGGGATCGCAGGGACTGATTTCTAAGCCTGTGTTAGCTGCCCCGACGTCGAGCACCTATTCTTCTACGAACGTACCCTCTTCCTCATCAGTGGTCCCTGCACAGACGGGAACCCGTTCAGCCGGTCTCACTGTCGATGCTGCTTTTGACGCAGACACAACGACTGCAGGCGCGGCCATCACACCGGCATTGTCACCCACCGGAAAGGCAACCACTGCCCTGACGGCACGCACTAACAGCGAGCGTACAAACTCGATGCAAGCTGTGCATCTGACGAACGCTGCTCCCGGCTCAATCCAGCAGGAAGGCTCGACGACTGGCGTTGTCCGCGACGCCGGTGCCAATTCCGCGCCCTTCGCTACAGATACAGACGGGGCAACCACTTCGCCGGCCAGCGACACTGGCGCCAGTGCCGCCCATGCGACATTTACCGCTCTGGATTCGGGTTCACTCAGCAATACGCCGACATGGATTCACGCCAATGCCCGTTCCGCCGAGGCCGGCTACCAGGACCCCACGCTCGGTTGGGTTGGCGTGCGTGCGCAGCAGGATGCCAGAGGTGTCCACGCCATCGTGTTGCCCGTATCGCAAGACGCGGCGCAGGAACTGGGAACCCATTTGGCTGGGCTGAACATGCATCTGGCTGAGCACAACACACCGGTCTCTTCGGTCTCAGTAGCCTCGCCGGAGGGGGCCTCCACCGGTCTTGCCATGGGTCCAGACCGTCAATCTCGATCAGGGCAGCATCACGGCCAAGACGCATTCGATGGCACCGCTACAGGATCGATGTTGCCGGCATCCGCCATCAATGCGGGGGCTTCCGACCGTGTATCGAGCTGGAACATCGAGCCTCCGTCAACGGGTCCTGATGGCTCGGGGGGAACCTACATTTCGGTCATGGCATAGGCATGCGGAAGACCGTTGCTGGCTCGTTTTTATCTTCGTTGAATTCACATAGGCGCAAGGCACAGGGAGGGGAAATGGCAACAACAACAGGCATCTGGAACAGTACAACCACAGGGCAGGCGACGCAGCTCTCTCAGGCAGCCAGCAGCACGCCAACGAGCGCGAGCACCAGTTCTACCTCAACCAGTAATTCGAACAGCGGTTCGGCAACCATCTCGGCCAATGACTTTCTAACTCTTCTTGTAACCGAGATGCAGAATCAGGACCCTACATCCACCACCGACCCGAACGAGTACATCAACCAGCTGGTCAACGTAAACAGCCTGGAACAGCTGATTTCAATCAACCAGACCTTAGCCGATTCGGCGAGTTCGTCGACCGCCTCGACTACCTCCGGCAGCTCCTCGCAATCCACTGTGACCGGTGCGCAGAGCAGTGCTGTGCGTGGAGCTTCCAGCCTGACGACCAGCCAAAGTGCCGCGAGCCAAACAACATCCGGCAAACTGAGCCTTCCTGCTGTAGGCTCTGCGGCCGACCGCGTAGCACACGCGCTCACCGCGAAACGCTAGTACGCAGTCTGTCTAGGCCCTCGCACCCGACAGGAGTGCGGGTTCTGCACGCCGGCCAGTGTGGCCTGCTCTTACCGACAAATACACGCATACACAAGAGGAGCCTTCTGATGGCAAGCTTTTCCATTCCGCTGACCGGCCTCAATGCCGACTCCACTGCACTCAACACGATTGCCAACAACCTGACCAACATGAGCACCACGGCCTACAAGGCCCAGACCACTCAATTCGCCGATCTGTTCTACCAACAGATTGGCTCGGCCGGATCGGGCGATCCGATTCAGGTCGGTGCCGGCGTTAAGGTGGCCACTAACGAAACGGATTTTTCGCGGGGACCAATCAGCTCAACTGGAACCGATACGGACGTGGCCATCGACGGCAACGGCTTCTTTGTCATGGACAGCGGCAACGGAGCGTACGAGTACACGAGGGCCGGGAACTTCTCCCTCACTTCCACGGGTTCACTCGTCTCTGCCAACGGCCTAAACGTGATGGGCTACCCCGCCGTGAATGGCGTGGTCAACACCAATGCCGCCCTTACGGGTATCACCATTCCGGTCGGCCAGGTGCAGCAGCCACAGGCCACCACATCGTTCAGCATGACAGCCAACCTCAACGCCGCGGCGACCACCGGCACCGCCTTTCCCGGACAGGCGACGATCTATGATTCGCTCGGCGAGCCGCATGTGGTCACGGTGACCTACACACAGACTGCTGCCAACACGTGGGACTACTCGGCAGCTCTGCCCGCGTCCGACTTCAGCGCCGGCGTCTCCACTCCCATCACTGGTACACTCTCCTTCGACTCCAGCGGCAAGCTGACGTCGGTGACCACCAGCGGCGTCACCTCCACGGTTGGCACAGGTGCGGGCGATGTCTCATCGATTCCCCTCAGCTTTACCGGGCTTTCGGACGGTGCCGCAGACCTGAACCTCAACTGGAACCTGCTCGGATCAAGCAATACGCCCACCATCGGCCAGGTGGATGCCACCTCTGCCGTTTCCTCAACCAATCAGGATGGTTACGCCGCCGGTCAGTATCAGACCTTCACCATCGGCTCGGACGGCACCGTTACCGTTACCTACTCGAATGGCCAAGAACAGAATGTAGGTCAACTGGCACTGGCCAATATTTCCAACGAACAAGGACTCAAAAAGCTTGGTAATGGGGATTACGCTACGTCGCTGGCCAGCGGTACAGCCTCGATCGGCATCTCTGGATCAGCCGGTCTGGCCACGTTGCAGGACGGCGCGCTGGAGGGCTCGAACGTGAATATTTCGCAGGAGTTCTCTGACCTGATCGTTGCGCAACGCGCCTTTGAAGCTAGTTCGAAGGCTGTAACCACCTTCGACTCCGTCACGCAGGAAACCATCAACATGATCCGCTGACCTGTCTCAATTTTGAGCGGTCCAAGCCAATCCCTCGCCCATACTCTTTGCATGTGCGAGGGGTTCCTGTTCCAATTCGCCCAGGCCGTGCGGCACGCGGGCTGGAATCACGCAGCCGCCGACCATTCGTGGTCCGGTCACCGCATCATTCTCAACAGTACGATCCTCACTGGGGTTGCCACTTTGAAGGAGCTTAACCCGACCGCGCAGGAGAGCGATTCAACGTGGTTTCACCTCAACAAACAATCCTTTGCCACGCACCAACGCTCGCCCTGCGCTATCCCGAATTTCACCTTCTGTCCAGTGCTTGCGACCTTCACTGCGCACCAATCGGCCTTCCATGTGCAACTGCGAGCCCGACGGCACAGGCAGTCGGTAGTCAACCTCTAAGTGGCGTGTCATCGCCGTCAGCCCCTGAGCGCGAACGGCCTTGCTCATCGCTTCGTCCAGCAGCGTAGCCAGAATGCCGCCATGCAAGTACCCTGGCGGGCCTTCATAGAGATCGGAGACCTTCAGTGGGCAGACCACGGTTCCGTCCGGAGCAAGGAAGAACTGCAGTTGCAGTCCGCGCGGGTTGTTCTCACCGCAGCCAAAGCAGCGGTTCTGTGCGGAATGCGGCAGAGGCTTCAAATCCTCGTATTTTGTATCAGGCATGTGCGCCGCCTTCCGCCAGTACGCGCGCGAATACATGCGCATCCACATTGCCACCCGTGAGCACTACTCCAATGCGTCGTCCGCGGTGCAGGGAACTCTCCGCCATTGCCCCGGCCAGTGCCGCAGCCGCGGCTCCTTCGGCCAGGTTGTGGGTGTCCGTGTAGCAGGCGCGCATCGCTTCCTCAATGGCTTCGTCGGAAACTTCGACGATCCGCGCTACATGGCTCCAGATGACATCCATCGCCTCCGCATTGGGCGTGCGACAGGCGAGACCATCGGCGATTCGCGTGCGCGCCGGCGTTTCCACAATGGTGCTCTGCCGGAAACTCCGAGCGTAGGAAGGAGACTCCGCCGCAACCACACCCGCGATATCCATTTTGATGCCGAGTGCATTGCGCGCCGCTGCCATGCCGCAGATTGACGAGCCCAGCCCAATGGGAACATACACCGAATCGAGCGGCGGCACAGCCTTCAGAAACTCCAGAGCATACGTAGCGGTACCCATCACCAGCCGCTCGTGGAAGGAATCGATCATCGCGTAGCCCCGCTCCGCAGCAAGCGCTCGCGCAAAATCGAGCGACTCCTGAAAGTCCTCGCCGTGCTCGATCAGCTCAACCCCCTGGGCAAGCATGGCACGATTCTTCTCAGTGCTGTTGCCGCGAGGGACAACAATCACCGCCGCCATCCCCAACAAGCGCGCAGCCAGGCCCACACCCTGCCCGTGGTTGCCGCGCGTGGCAGCCACCACGCCCGTCACCTCCGGCCGCGTCCGTTTCAACCAGTCTAGATACACAAGGGCGCCGCGCAGCTTAAAGGCACCCACTGGCGTATGGTTTTCGTGTTTCACCCAGGCTTCGGCGCCCAGCCTCTGGTTCAGCAGCGGCCAACTGTACTGCGGCGTAGGCGGCATGGAGCGATACACAACTGACTGCGCTTCTTCAATCTGCGCCAGGGAGGGAAGGTTCATGGGATCAGCATAGCCGAGTGAAGTGCGATGTCTAGAATGGAGCATACGGATGACTTCTCAATCGCTCACGTTTCTTTTTGCTCCTATGCTCTGCATTACCTGCGCCTTCGGAGTGCTCGCCGGTTGCCGCGACTCGTCCCCGTTCTCGCCCCAGGAAGCAGAAGGGAAGCACCTCTACTCCGCCCGCTGTGCGCACTGCCACGAAGAGAACGATTTGCAACTGAAGAAGGTGCCGCCCGACCTGCACAGCTTGTTCGACCGAGCAA
This sequence comes from Acidobacteriaceae bacterium UBA1795, assembly GCA_002314435.1. GTDB lineage: Bacteria > Acidobacteriota > Terriglobia > Terriglobales > Acidobacteriaceae > Telmatobacter. Next base: position 8,523 of record DCFV01000229.1, read on the forward strand.
CTTTACCAAGTGGCGTTCCCGCAGCCGACCCTGAAATACGCCGCGTGGTGCTCGCAGGAATGGGTATGATGCCGTCTTTCGCGGGTCGCTTTACGGACCAACAGATGTCCGACCTGCTGGCCTACCTGCACACCGGCCTGCGCTGAGGCTCGGGTGGTGTCCGGCTGCCGCAAATCCGGGATGCACTATACTGAATCTTGCTATGGCAACCGAGAAAACCTTCTACCTTGAGACCTTCGGCTGCCAGATGAATGCCCATGACTCCGAGAAGGTGATTGGCACACTCCGGCAGCAGGGCTATCGGCAGGTCGAAAACGAAGAGGACGCAGGCCTGATCCTCTACAACACCTGCTCCATCCGCGACAAGGCCGAACAGAAGGTCTTCAACCGCCTAAACGATTACAAGAAACTGCACAAAGCCGGCAAGCGCTTCGGCGTGCTCGGCTGTGTGGCTCAGCAGGAAGGCGAAAAGATCTTCGAGCGTGCACCCTACGTCTCGCTCGTCTCCGGCTCGGCTTCATATCGCAAGCTGCCCGAGATGCTCACACGCCTTGAAGCCGGCGAACGCCGCATCACCGGCCTGGATGACCGCCAGACCGAAGAAACGTTCGAAACCGAGTTCACTGCACGCCAGAGCCCCTACCGCGGTTACATCACCATCATCGAAGGCTGCGATAAGTTCTGCTCCTACTGCGTAGTGCCGTATACGAGAGGCAAGGAGCGCAGCCGCAGTTCGTCCTCCGTGCTGGCCGAGGCGCGCAGCATCGCCGACCAGGGCTACACCGAAATTCAGCTCCTCGGCCAGAACGTGAACAGTTACCGAGATCCCGAAGGGAAGTCGAGCTTCGCTGAACTGCTGGCCGCAGTCGGGCAGGTGCGCGGGATCCGGCGCGTCCGCTTCACCACGAGCCACCCCCGCGACTTTACTCGTGACATCGTGGAAGCCATCGACGCCATTCCCACGCTCTGTGACCACGTTCACCTGCCGGTACAGTCCGGCTCCTCGCGCGTGCTCAAGCAAATGGCACGGGAATACACCCGCGATTGGTACCTCGAGCGCATCAGCTGGATTAAGGCCGCCCGGCGCATCATCTCGCTCTCCACAGACATCATTGTCGGTTTCCCGGGCGAAACGGATGACGATTTCATTCAGACCATGGACCTTCTGGCCGAGGTGCAGTACGATTGCGTCTTCGGTTTCAAGTACTCGGGCCGCCCCAACACACCGGCGCTCACCATGATCGATTCCGTGCCTGAGGAAGAGAAGGCGAGGCGTCTTCAAGTGTTGCTCGAGCGGCAGCGTGAAGTACAGAGAATCAATTACGCCAAGCATTTAGGAGAGATACTAGATGTGATGGTTGAGGGGGTAAACCCGGCCCGTGGCCAGATTTCAGGACGCAGCAGCCAGAACAAACCGGTCAATTTCACCAGCGCGCATCCCATTGCTCCGGCGCCAGGCACCTACCAGCAAGTGAAAATCACGGGGAGCTTTCCCAACAGCTTGGTCGGCGAAGCCGTCTAACTCGTGCAGTAGTTGGAGGAACATATGGACATCGAAGTACGCATTCGGGGCCTGATGATGGATCCGGCTACAAATATGCCGATCATTGTCCTGAAAGACGTAGCCTCTGAGGCAGTGATGCCCATCTGGGTCGGCTTTTTTGAGGCCAAGGCCATCTCTGACGAGATCGATAAATCGGGCGCCCCGCGCCCCATGACGCACGATCTCGCACGGGATTTGATTCGTCACCTGAATGCTACGCTCGAACGCGTCGTGATTACGGAACTCCATGAAAACACGTTCTACGCGGCACTTTGCCTCCAGCAGGGAGACGACCAGATCCTGATCGACGCACGACCCTCCGATGCCATCGCTCTAGCAATGCGTGCGGATTGTCCCATCTTTGTTTCCGAGCAAGTGATGGAAACGGCACGTCTGCATACGACCGGTCCCGCTGATGGGCCGTCGGCCGACCAACTTCGCGGTTGGCTGGAAGGGCTCAACGACGAGGACATGGGCCGTTACAAGATGTAAGCCGATCAGAGGGGAAGTAGTGCAATCCGTATTTGATGCGGAACTTCTCTCTATGTGATTATTTATGTGTACAGAATATCTGTTATCGGACATATCATCTATTTCTGCCGGGTCTGCTCTTATACCTGAACGATCCCTCTCGCAGCCTTATCTGCCGAACCGCTCCCTACGGAATGATTCGGAATCGTCAAGGTAATCTCCGCTCCGCCACCTTCCGCTTCCGACGCAGTCGCCGAGCCTCCGTGTGCCCGCATCACTGCGTCGACAAAAGCCAAGCCCAGCCCATGTCCGCTTGAGTGCCTGCCCTTGACGCGCATTGAAAACAAATGCGGCAAGACGTCTGGATCAAACCCCGCCCCGTTGTCGCGCACGATCAGCAATGTGCAGTCATCCTGCTCCCTCAAAACCACCGTAACCGTGTATCCGGGGCCAAGGTGTTTCAGTTCGTTATCAAACAAATTCGCAATCATGCGGTGGATTAGGCCCGGGTCCGCCTCGATCCTTACCGGGCCCGTGCTCTGAAGTTCAATTTTCAGCCCCTTTTCCGACATGGACGGCTCATAGAGACCGATCATCGAGCGAAGCAACTCATCCAGATCGATCGGCTCCACCCTAAGGAAAAGCGCATCCGCTTTGGCTTCTGCTACATCCAGCGATTTATTGAGGAACTCGGTGAGCCGATCGAGTTCCTCGATGGCCGCGACGACCGCCTCAGCCTGCTCGCCGTCCCGCAACGAGCCGAGAGAAGTCTCCAGCTTCCCGCGCATTGCGGTCAGCGGACTGCGCAGGTCGTGCGCCAGCGAATCGGTGATCGTATGCAGTTGCAGAACCGACTGCTCGATGCGGTCGAGCATCCGGTTGAGCGTCAGAGCCAGATCCGCCATCTCGTCGTGACGCTCGCTGGTGGGGACCCTGGCCTTCAGGTCGGAGTGGCCGATGCGCGATGCAGCCTCGGTAATCCGTCGTACGTGGCTCAAGGTACGCCTAGAACTGAAGAAGACGACCAAAAAGCCGAGCTGGACAAGACTGAGCCACAACAGGAAGAAGCGCAGGCGCAGATTGCGCAAAACCCGCATCTCGTCGCGTTCGGAGACCCCGAGGTAGACGCGCCCGCCGCCGTCCATGGCCACCGAGGCCACTCGAAACGGCACGCTGAACCCCTGGATGAGAATGTCCGAAGGTCTATCGAGTAGCACCCGCCTCGAACGAATCGCCTGCAGATTCGTCTCACCACTGCCCGCACCCACACATAGCTTCATGGCGCCGTCGCTGCCAGTCATCAGAAAGAAGACTGCACTTCCAGCATCGCCAGACGCGGCTGTGCGGTTGGGCACCTCGCGAGAAGCCAGTTCCGCCACCTCACCCACCACGCGGTTGTAGAGTGCGTCGTTAGGAGTATGTTCCGCCACATCGCTCAGCACTTCCACTTCGCCGGAGAGCCATGCGTCCGTGCGCCGCTGGATATCCTTGGCGACAAAGCGATCGAGCACAATAAAGACGATCACCGTGCCACAGGTATAGGCCAGCGTCGCCCACAGCGAGATGCGCCATGCGGCACTGCGGACTTGCGCCTTACCTGTCCTTGAGGACATAGCCCACTCCCCGTAGCGTCCGAATCATCGGTGGCTGCCGATTGCCGTCCACCTTGCCGCGCAAACGATAGATATGCACGTCCACCACGTTTGTGTCGGGCTGGATACGCATGCCCCAGACTTGTTCGAGGATCATGGATCGCGTAACCACCCGCCCGGCGTTTCGGCAAAGATATTCCAGCAACACAAACTCCTGGGGCGTAAGTTGCAGCAATTCGCCGCCGCGTTTGGCCTCGCGACGCAACAGGTCAAGTTCAAGATCAAGGACACGCAGTCGCGTGGCTTCCCCGCCCTGCGGCGCGTTCCTGCGCAACAAGTTGCGCAATCGCGCCAGCAGCTCCGCCAGTGCAAAAGGCTTGGTCAGGTAATCGTCGCCTCCCTGTTCCAGTCCACGCACTCTGTCGTCAATTGATCGACGCGCAGACAGAATCAGGACAGGCGTGCGCACGCCCATCTGCCGCAAACGCACGATCAGGTTGAAACCGTCCTGGTCGGGCAGATTCAGGTCAACCACGAGAATGTCGTAAGAGTTAACCAGGGCCAGACCTTCCGCAGCCGCACCGTCCGGCGCTAGATCTACGGCGTAACCAGCCTCCGCCAGCGCCTGGGTTAGAAACGTCTGGATGTCACGTTCGTCCTCGACCAGCAGCAGTCGCATGGAAGACATGGTAGTCTATCGTCCGCGTCTGTAACCAAATCCCCTCCTCCACTGACTCCAGGCCAACTGCGCGGCACACATGAACAAATCGTCATGAAGAGTTTGAGCGGGCGTCATGTTTGCGGCCTAAGCTGGGAGTAGACAACGTAGGCCAGCAACCCGCGCAGATGAACAAATCGTAATTCAGCGGCTGCTATCAAACCCAAAATCACCAGCGTCTAAGGGGTTGCACCCCGGCAAAACGCCCCTGAGAGGCATGGATGTCGTCACAATTCCAGTTCCTTGAAGTCGCACGATGGAGCACCGAGCAGCCTGTCCGTTCGCGGGCGCCTCAGCCGGACGCGGAGGACGCAGCTCTGGCGGCAGCATTTGCCTGCGCTCTTCCAATCAACCCCGGGCTTGACCCCAGCTTTGCGGCCGCCCTGCGCCATCTGCTTCTGCACCCGGGCAGCATGGTGCGGTCGCGCGTTGTAGCCCAATTGGCCGCCGCTTACGGAATGAGCCGGGAGCCAGCGATGAACATGGCAATCGCGCTCGAATGCTTTCATACAGCGTCGCTCGTTTTCGACGATCTGCCCTGCATGGACGACGCTTCCATGCGTCGCGGAATCGAGTGTGTGCATGTGCGCTACGGAGAAGCCGGCGCGATTCTGGCCGCGCTCGGTCTCATCAATCGCGCCTACGCGCTCATGTGGCGCACACTTGCTGATTGCAATCGTTCCGTGCAGCAGGCGGCGCTCGACTACCTAGAGCAACGCCTTGGCGTGGAAGGCTTGCTCAACGGGCAGGCCCTGGATCTGAACTATGGCACCCATGTCCGGGACCACAAGGCTACGGAGCGCATAGCGGTCGGAAAGACCGTCTCGCTCATCCGCCTCTCGCTCGTGATGCCTGCGCTCAGTGCCGGCGCGCCACGCCGCCATGTGCAGTTGCTAGAGCGTCTCAGCTACTTCTGGGGCTTAGCTTACCAGATGGCCGACGACCTGAAAGATGTGCAGCAAAGCACTGAAACCAGCGGCAAGACCACGGCGCGCGATGAGCACCTCGGTCGGCCCAATATCGCGCTCGCTCTCGGCGTAACCGCAGCAACGGCAAGGTTGGCGCGACTGCTGGATGACGGGGATCGTACACTGAAACAGTTGCTGCCACTGCGACCGAATCTGGCGTTCCTGCGCCGGCTGCGTAACGAACTGCATGCGGATCTGAACCGCGCTATGCGACAGGCAGGCGTAATCCCTATCGACAGGAAGAGATGATCTTTTTACGGTTAATCTTGCTCAATTTGTGGCGGCATCGCATTCGTTCCGCTATCAGTATTGCTGGGGTCACCTTCAGCGTTGCCGCGATGCTGACCGTGGTAACAGTTCTCCAGGGCGCAATCGGCATGTTCTCCGGCCTGCTTTCGAGCGGCGCAGAGATGATCGTGTTCGAGCGCAACGTATCCGACCTTTTCTTCAGTGAAGTACCCGCTGCCAGCGCCAGCGCCATCGCCGCATGGCCCATGGTGGCCCATGCGGATCCAGTTCTATTCGGCGTCGTCTCGAGTGCCGACCATCCCATCATCACCTGCTTCGGCGTCACGCGGGAGGACGCACGCATCCGCAAGGCTACTTGGCTTGCGGGCAACGCCTCGACCTTTGGCCAACACGAAAATGAGGTCGTCCTTGGTGAGCGCGCCGCAGACTTTTTGAATGCCACCACTGGCATGCAGGTGCCCATCGGCCACGAGATGTTCCACGTCATTGGCATTGTGAAGACGGCTAACGGCTTTGAAGACGGCGGCGTCTTCATGCCCCTGCACGCGGCGCAGACCTTCTTTCACAAGGAGGGCTCGTCGGTCATCACCATCAAGTTGCACGAAAAGAATCAGACCGCCGAGTTCAAGGCCGAAGTGAAACGCACATTCCCCAATCTGATTGCTCTCGAAGATGCAGAATTCTCGCGCACCTACTCGCAATTCAAAATCCTCAAGGCAACTGCATGGGCAGTGGGCGGTTGCGGCCTTGCACTCGGCGGACTGGGCGTGGCCAACACCATGATTATGTCTGTTTTCGCGCGCATCCGCGAGATTGCCATCCTGCGCGTGAATGGCTTTTCCAATACGCAGATCGCATTCACCATCCTCGGTGAGTCGGCCCTGATCTCCGTCAGCGGCGCATTGTTGGGAATGATCGTAGGCATAGTCGCCATGTATGCGCTTAAGCTCATTCCGGCTTTGCACGGATATGTCGACGTAACGATCCATCCCATGCTCATTTGCGTCGTCGTTTTGTTGGCCTTCGTCACAGGACTGACCGGCGCGTTGTACCCTGCCGCCTATGCCATGCGGATTCGTGCGGTGGAGGCGCTGCGCTTCGAATGAAGACTCCAAGCCAATCGCCGACACAGGAACGTGTGGCGATCCGCACAAGCGACGTCTGGAAGAGCTACGATCGCGGCGCTATTCCGGTGCTCAACGGAGTCGACTTTGAGATGCGCGCCGGCGAAACAGTGGCCCTGTGCGGCGCTTCCGGCTGCGGCAAGAGCACGCTTTTGCATCTCGTTGGCGGCCTGGACGAACCCGACCGCGGACAGGTCTGGGTCCACGGCGAAGAACTCACGCAGCGGCGCGACGTGGTGCGCTTTCTTCGCCACGAGGTCGGATTCATCTTCCAATTCCATAACCTGATCGCAGACCTTACGGTCGAAGAGAACTGTCTGCTGCCCGCGACCGCTGCTGGCACAAACCGCACGCAAGCCACTGAACGCTTGCATCGGCTTGCCGAACGTACCGGCCTGACTCACCGGCTGAGACATCGCATTCAGACGCTCTCTGGCGGCGAGCGCCAGCGCACTGCTCTCTGCCGTGCACTGATGAACAGCCCAAAACTGCTGCTGGCAGACGAACCCACCGGGTCGCTTGACGAGCGGACCAGCGGCGCGGTCTTTGAGTTGCTGCTTGAACTGGTGAAGTGGGAAGGCGCAACGCTGCTGATGGCCACCCACGACCGCGGCCTCGCACGCGCCTGTAATCGCGTGGTGGAGATGCACAACGGGAGGATTCATGAAAGCAGCTGAGTCCTCCCCGAGCGCTCCTTCACCGGCCGTCGATGCGGCAATCACGCACGCGCTTTTCTGGTTGGTAGCAGGCAATGCCATGGGCACCATGATCGCCGTTCTTCTGCTTTTGCCTGGCTTGAATCGCTTGCTCGGCGAGTGGACCTACGGCCGCTGGATGATGGTGCACATGAACACGGCTCTATATGGCTGGTGCAGCCTGCCCATGCTTGGCTTTCTCTTTCGAACCTACGGCGTGGAGCGCAGCGCGCTCCGTCTTTGGGGCCGGCCGGTGGTCTGGTTGTGGTCAGCGGCGCTTGCAGTCGGTTGCTACTCGTGGCTTTCCGGCACGTCGAGCGGCAAGCTCTTCCTCGATTGGAGCGGCTACGCCCGCATCCTCTTCCCTCTCACCATGGGCGCGCTATGGCTCTTGCTCGTTTTCGCTTTTCTTGGCCAACGTCGCAATGCGGAGCAGGCGCGCTGGAGAGCAGCTGCCGCTAAGCTCATAGGACTCGCCGTGCTAGCCGCGGTTCCCTTTGCGCTCTTTTATGCTTCGTCGCCTGACCTTTACCCCGCATTCAATCCCGACAGCGGCGGCCCCACCGGCGCCAGCCAGCTTGAGTCGTCTCTTGGCATGGTGCTCATCGTGCTCGTGCTTCCATTCGGAATCGCGCGCCGTCTGCCGGGACATGCGCGCACCCTCAGCCTTGCTTGGGTGCTATTGGCAGTCGAAGCCGCATTCTGTGCGCTGCTCGGTCGTGCCGATGCAAGCCATCGGATGCCTGCGCAGTACATCGGTCTGGGAAGTATCTTGCTCTGGCTCCCGCTGGTGCCACTCTACTATCGCGGCTTCGCCTGGAACTGTGAAACCAGGCAATGGAAGCAGGTGTTCCTCTGTTGGTGGGGGCTACTGGTTGTCTCCGGATGGATCTTTTTCCTTCCCGGCGTCCTCGACCGGTTCAAGTTCACTGACGGACTGGTCGGGCACTCACTTACCGCCGTTGCGGGCTTCCTGACGGCTTTACTCGTCTTTGTGATGACCCAATTGATCGGCGATGAGCATGCGTGGATCTTCAACAGCAAATGGTCTTTCTACGCGTGGAATCTTGGCGTGCTCGCTTACGTGATGGTGATGACGGCCGCCGGCTGGATCGAAGGCGGTAATCCCGGATTCACTATGGCACCCGGCCCGCTGCATCACGTACTCTACTTCGTCCGCCTGCTCACCGGCCTCGCCATGCTGGCAGCCTCCGTTGAGTGGTGGATCGCCGCAACTCAGCCTTTCGGCCGAATGAGGCGGTACCAAACTTCACACGCGGGAGCTATTGCCGCATGAACCGATCTTTCCTGGTCGCCTATCAACTTTTGATCGGAGTCTCCGACTTCGGTACCGGCGTTCTACTCTACCTTGCGCCTGAGTTCACACTCTACCTGATACACGCCCACGCACCCGCTGCTGCATCACCGTTCATCGCTTTCATAGGCGCATTCGTTCTCTCCGTCGGGTTGGCCTGCCTGTTTGGCGCCAAGCTCACCATGCAGCGTGCGGCGCATGAGCGTATTGAAGTGGTGTGGGTGCTCACCGCTATCTCGCGCGGAGCAGTTGCCATCTATTTGGCCAAGGCAATCCTCTCCGGCCAAATGGAATCGGCCTGGTGGATGGTGGCGTCCTTCGATGCAGCCTGTGCAGCGATTCAGGCCTTCGGCCTCCGCGCACGGTGGCTCGCCAATGCGCGTTAACAACATCACGAACGGCTGGCGCGGCGCAGCGCTTGTAGCGCTCACCTATATCTATTTCCTCATCTTCGCGCAGTTCGGCTTTCTCGCGCGCCTGACCCAGGCAGGCATCGAAGGAACCAACCTTAGGCTCGTGATGGGAAGTATGGCTGCGGGCGGCATTCTGCTAAGCCTCGCTGTGCCGCGCCTGCGCATCTGGCCGCAGCCTGCGCTCCGCCTGCGCCTCGGCTTTGGCATCGCAGCCGTAGGAGCACTCGCTGCACTTCTGCCTCCCAATACTGCAGGCGCAGCGCTCACGGCGTTCATCATCGGCGCGGGCCTCGGCATCGTTACTGTCACCCTCGTCACCCACCTGCCTCAGTTCACGAGCACCCATCGCCCAATTCTCAAGGTGGGCTTCGGCGTAGGCCTAGGCTATTTTGTCTGTAATCTCCCTTTTGTGTTTGAGGCCTCACCGCGGCAGCAGTCCGTACTGGCCACGTTCGTGTGCGTGGCCGCGCTAGCACTACCTTTGCGCGCTGCTGTAGAGGAGTCCATCGCGCAGCCCACAGGCGTGCAACGCCTTCCCTTTGCAGCCGCACTCGGCGCTTTCACTGCGCTCATCTGGCTCGACTCGGCCGCATTCTACATCATTCAGCACACACGGCAGCTCAAGGCCGAAACATGGATGGGCTCAGCCCATTTGTGGACCAATGGCTGCCTTCATTTTGCTGCAGCAGTGGCTGCGGCTCTGCTGCTGGAACGGAGCCGCACGCGCCTCGTGCTTGCCGGCGCATATCTCGCCCTTGCCACTGCGTGCATTTTGCTTCTCGATCCAGCACACGCGCTGTCCGCTTCCCTGCTCTACCCAATCGGCGTTTCGCTCTACTCAGTTGCGCTTGTTGTCTATCCCTCATGGCTCGCTTCAGCCGTTTCCGGAGACGAGCGCGCCCGCATTGCAGGATGGATCTACGCGCTGGCCGGGTGGATTGGATCGGCGCTCGGCATCGGCATGGGGCAGAACCTCGGGCACGTTCCAGTCGCCTTTGTCGTTGTGGCTGGAGCTGCCGCACTGGCGCTTCCACAGCTCGAACTGCTGCGCTACCGTGCACGCGAAGTCGCACTTGTTGGAGCCGTGCTCGGCGTGGCCTTCGTGGCGCATCGCGCAATAGACAAGCATCCAGCCGCAGCACAGCTCTCCATCGTCGAAGCGGGGCGCCGCATTTACATCTCCGAGGGCTGCATCCACTGCCACTCGCAATATGTTCGCCCCAACAGCGCGGACGTAGCACTGTGGGGCCCTGTAGAACCCATCGAGGAAATCCGCCACCAGCGTCCACCACTCATCGGCAACCGCCGCCAGGGCCCGGACCTAACGCAAGTGGGCATGCGTCGGTCGGCCTGGTGGCTCAAGGCGCATCTCCTTGACCCGGCCGCGCTCAGTCCCGGTTCGGTCATGCCGTCCTATGCAGTTCTCTTCCGTGACGAACGCGGCGACCAAGTTGTCGCCTACCTTGTCAGCTTGCAAAGCTCGACTCTCGAGCAACAGCGCGCACTTCAGCGTGCCTGGCAACCCGTATCCACGCCCGAAGCCAGCACAGAGGAAGGAGAGCAGCTTTACGCCCAACTGTGCGCCACCTGCCACGAGCCACACGGCGCTGCTCGGCAGCGCTGGCCGCAGGAATTCATCCTTATGCCCACGAGCCTTGTAGAGAACGGCTTGGGCCATTCCTACAATCTCTCACTCGCCTCGGTCATAAAGTTCGGAGTTCCAGGCACAGACATGCCCGGACACGAGTATCTGAGCGACCAGCAGATCGCATCGCTCGTTCTTTGGCTCGCGCATAACCCCGTGCAGCCGCAACTCCAACGCTAACCCGCTTCGAACAGGAGAACTTTTCATGAAGCCACTCGCCCGACCCGCGCTCATCGCACTTCTGCTCTCCTTACCGCTGGCAGCCTCGGCGCAGCGGCAGGTCTTCACTCTCAACCCCGACATGAGCCGCGTGGACTTCGCTCTTACCGGCACCGGACACGAGGTCCATGGCACATTCCATGTCTCGAGCGGCGCCATCCAATTCGACCGCTCTGCTGCGAGGATCTCCGGGAACATCGTCGTTTCAGCAGCCAGCGGAGACAGCGGCGACAAGGGCCGCGACAAGAACATGCATGCCCAGGTGCTCGATGTGGAGCACTTCGCCGACGTGACTTTCCAACCACGGAGTTACCAGGGCACCCTCGCCGCCTCAGGGGACTCGACGATCCAGGTCACAGGCGTATTCACTTTGCACGGCACGCCGCACGACCTCACCGTACCCATGCAGGTGCACATCGAGGGCGACAAGGTCTCCGCGAAGGGCAGTTTCATCGTGCCTTATGTGAAGTGGGGCCTCAAGGACCCCAGCATCTTTATCCTGAAAGTCGCCAAGGAAGTCCACATCGACCTAACCCTTGCAGGCACGCTTGGTTCGGAAAAGTAGCTACGATGTGCGCTTGCCACAAAACCAAGCGCAGCATCTCTGGCGGGGCAGCGACAACGCCATAACGCAGAAGAATGGTCGTCCTCTCTTCTCAGTCCGCTTGCTGCCCGCTGGTCCCTCAATCCGCATGTCGATATAAGCCTTTTATAATCCAGCGAATAGAAAGAAGCTTCAACCCGTTTCATTGAGCTTGATGTGTTCGAGGCAGTCTGGCGAGCTATCTGCCTTTGTCGCTGAAGCCTCGCTTGGTACCACGACCTTGTACTTTACTCAGATTCCCTTGTCCTAGAGCACAATTACGCGTTGATCGCTGGCCAACCTGCGTTTACCCCTCCGTCACTACCAATTCGGCGACCATCTATCCCCGATCAGCGTGCGAAGACCCACCGTTCCGAGCGCCGCGTGGAGAGCCATTTGCACGAATGCGAAATCAGCCTTCGACTGCGAGTTTTACGAGTAGGCTCGTCGGCTGCCCGGGACTACTATCGCCTTTCGAGTTGCGACGATCCTGTCATGGGGCGTGCCTCGGAAAACTTGTGAAGTCGGCGGCCCCTAAGAGGAGCAACTGGAGGAAATCATGGCAAGCAAGGCAGAATCTAAACGCAGCGGTCTGACACTCGCTTCGAAGAGCACCTACAAAGAGCGGTATACCGCTGGAAAAGCGCTTCGAGATAAATGTCCCCGCGAGGACCATGCCGAGTGGAAGGCACCCGCGAAACGGCGAGATGCCGTAGAGATGGTGCTGGCATCAGAGAAGGGACGTATTCCTGAGCTCCTGCCCCTGCGCCATGGAAGAATGGTGCAATCCGCCTTCACCTTCTATCGGGGCTCAGCCCTCATCCAGGCGGCTGACCTGTCGACCACGCCTTCGACCGGTGTCTATGTCCAGTGCTGCGGCGATGCTCATCTCTGCAACTTCGGCGGCTTTGCGACGGCAGAACGGAAGATCATCTTCTCGGTAAATGACCTCGACGAGACTCTTCCCGCGCCGTGGGAGTGGGACGTCAAGCGGCTCGCTGCGAGCTTCGTGGTCGCCTGCCGGGATAAGGGGATCAGCGACAGCAACGCAAAGGATATCGCGGCAACTTGCGTACGGACCTACCGCGAATCGATGACCGAATTCAGCCAGATGAAGACGTTGGAGCTTTGGTACTACGCACTCGAAGCTACCGAGCTGCTTGCAGGGCTTCCCGTCAACCTGCGCAAGCGAGCCATGAAACGTATCGCGCAGGAACAGGCGAAGAGCCGCGGCGAGGAGCTCTTCCCCAAACTGGTCGAGCACAAAGGGGATATTCCGGTCATCAAGGACCAGCTCCCCACCATCTTCCACGACAAGAATGTTCCTCCGGGCAAGATCCACCGGGCCCTGCTAGACATACTCTCCGATTATCGCTCCACGCTCCCATCGGCCTACCACTCTCTGCTCGATCGCTACAAGCTCTGTGACGCAGCCATCAAGGTGGTCGGGATTGGAAGTGTCGGAACTGCCTGCTGGGTGCTTCTGTTGATGGCCGCCGAGGATGATCCTCTCTTCCTTCAAGTAAAGGAGGCGCGGCCTTCGGTTCTGGAGCCATACGCTGGTAAGAGCGCGTTCCTCAATCAAGGTCAGCGCGTTGTGAATGGCTACCGGACGATGCAGCCCGCCAGCGATATGTTCCTGGGTTGGGCGCGGGGTCCGAAACGGGACTTCTTCTTCCGTCAGCTCAGAGACGTCAAGATCAGTGTGCGCGTGGAGATCTTTGGGAAATCCGAGTTGGATATGTATGCCAAATGGTGTGGAAGGGCCATCGCCCTGAGTCATGCCAGGTCCGGAACGCCCGCAATGCTGAGCGGATACATGGGCAACAGTGACGCATTCGATCGCGCGATTGCAGCCTTCTCCATCGCCTACGCAGACCAGGCCGAGAAGGACCATGCTGCACTCGATCGCGCAGTCCGCCTGGGCAAGGTGAAGGCTGCGTTTGAAGAGGACCGGTAAGAAGAGCGCGACGGAGGTGGCATGTGGACACGATGGAGAATGAACGTTCCGCTGGGTCCTCTGAGCTCTCTCACGGAAAGCTTTCAGATCATTTGTCGGACGCGGCAAAAGACTTCTCGCTCGCTGCCGGTGGCCCTCTGTATCAATTCCTGCTGCGCGTGAAACTGGTGAAGCCGCCGTTCGATCGCGCAATTTGGCGCGTCGTCGTCATTACCTCAATTGCATGGGCGCCGTTGTTGCTTCTGACAATGCTGGGCGGCCGCATCACGAGCGGCGTTCCTATTCCATTCCTCCATGACTATGAGGCACAATCCAGGTTCCTTCTGGCCCTACCTCTCCTCATCGTCGCCGAACTTATTGTGCACCGGGGCATGCGTCAACTGATCCGTCAGTTTGTGGATCGACAGATTATAAAGCCGGCTGAGCTCTCACGATTTGAAGCCTGCATTGCATCCGCACTTCGGCTGAGGAACTCCGTGGTAGCCGAGCTTTGTCTTCTGGTCTTCATCGCTTCTGCAGAGTTCTTGTGGGCGAAGAATGTTCTGGTCATTCCAACAGACACGTGGTACGCCTCGATGGTTGGTGGCATTAGCAAACCAACTCCTGCCGGTTACTGGTACGTGTTCGTCAGCTTGCCGATCGTACAGTTCCTTGGGCTCCGGTGGTATTACCGGCTGTTCATCTGGGGGCGGTTGCTGTGGCAGATCGCAAGGCTTGATCTCAACCTTATTCCGAGCCATCCAGACGGTAGCTGTGGGTTAGGATTCATGGGACAGATTGTTTTCACTCTAGCGCCTTTCTTGATGGCACACAGCGTTCTGCTTTCGGGGTTTATTGCCAATCGAATTATTCATGCGGGCGCCAGGTTGCCGGATTATCGGATTGAGATTGCGGTAGTAGCCATACTCGTGTTCCTTATTGCCTTGGGCCCACTTTGCGTATTCACCCCGCGTCTGATTCAGCGACGCAGGGCAGCCGTGTATTCCTACGGCTCTCTCGCCAGCGCGTATGTCAACGAATTTGACAAGAAGTGGATTCAGGGCCAGCGCCCTGCGGATGAACCTTTGATCGGGAGCGCTGACATCCAGTCACTTGCGGATCTAGCCAACAGCTTCAGCGTCGTTGAGCACATTGTGCCATTCCCATTTGGAAGAGAAGCGCTTGTCTCCTTAACGGTCCTGATTGCTCTACCTCTCCTGCCGTTGCTGCTAACCATGTTTTCTGCCCAGGAATTGGCCGCGCGGCTCTTGAAAGTGTTTATCTGAGCGCCCACCGTCGCGACATGTCGATCATCACGCAGTCCCTGGTGTTCTGCGGGGCCGATGACCTCCCGACTACACAGCCAAACCTAGCACCTCATTCTCGCTTTTCTCGCGCGCTGTCCTGGATTGTGCGAAGTCGCCTCGAATATTTCGCAGCGGCCTCCAGGGATTAAAGGATAGGAAATATCCCCGGCAAAGCCCGGGGCCTGGTGGACGTGAAGTGCTCGAAGCGGCTTGAGTAGGGTCGATAACGCGGCCCCGGTTGATCCTGCTCCACCGGAGCGGTGGCTGGTCACTTCCACAGATTCAATTGGTCCAACCGCTTCTCTTCCTGCCCTGATCGAGGATGGACTCGCGGATCACTGTTTCGTCGCGGCCCGCCGTAGACACCATGTCGCCTCGCGCCTAGAAGTGCTGACCTGCAATGTTCGACTTGCGTTCTCCGTACAATCGCGCAAGGTGAATCGCGCTCTTGCCCTTGGTGTATCCCACCACTTCCGGCACCGCGAACTTCGGCAGAATTGAAATCATCATGTGCACTGGGTCAGCCATCAGATGTCCTTCCTCAATCCGGCTCTGCTTCTGCTCGGCCAACCGTCTGAAGACCCCGCCCAAATGCGGGCGTAAACTCCCATTCAGCGTCTTGCCATGACACTTCGGGATGAAGATTAAGTGGTATTTGTACTCCCATTTCATGTGGCTCAAACTCCCATCCCCTTCATCCGGAAACTCCTCCTCGTGTGCTCGGCGGCCTACGTTCGCGAGTCTCCTGGGTGGGTTCCCGTAAATGTCAAACTTCTACTGCCACCCCGTCAGAGCCGGAGGGCTTCCCGCACTAAGCTAGAGCGTCAGTTCGAACTTGTATCCGAAGCGTTTCGCATTATCTATGTATCGAATCCAGCGAGGTTGAAAGCGGTAGAGCGTATTCCGCGCAGCTGCCAGCGAGAGAACCGTCCCCAAATGGAAGCGCGCGCAGTAGGCTGTTAAGAGAACACTGCGCTCGGGGCCATCGACCGCCGCCGCTGCGCCTTCCATCTGAACGCCGGTGATCCTCTTCCATTCAAATGCCGATCGAAAAACCGCAACAGAGGTTCGGGGTTCAGACAGAAGGCAGATACTGTGTCTGCTGTCGTGCGACGAGACCCAGAACAGGTCCAGGTTCTCCGAAACGAAATAGAACAGCGGCGCTGAGTGAACTGTTCCTTCGGCATCGCGCACTGAATGAACAAGCGTGCTCTCCGACTGCAAAAAATCGAAGACCTTGCGAATCCGCTCTGTCTGTGCGCGCTGCCTTCCCGGCATGGTCATCGTCGAATCACCCCTTTACTGCAAGCTTCTGCCAGCCTCGACATCAGCAGTGCCTGCACCCTATCCCCAGCTACGATCGCTTCCGCCCATGAGCTTCTGCATCAGCTGGTCAAAGTGCGGTGCGAACTCGGCAAAGAGCGGATCACCGCGCCGCGGCATCTGCCAAGGCGGAAGCTTATAAACCAGAACCAGCACTCATAAGCCTCAACTGCAGGCGGAGCATTCACTTCTGCGGGGTTGTAGAGCAGGTTAGCTCAGTTCCCTTGCCCACGCACCACTGTTCGTAGTGGGGAGCATAGAATCCGGCGCCGAGCCACTCCAGTCGCACAGGATCGACTGGCTGCGCGTCGCCTTTGACAAAGTTCTTGGCATCATCAATGCTGCCCATACCGGTGTACTTCGCAGTGTAGGGATAGGGATACACGGGACGTGTGCGGTCAATCTTCGCCAGTTCATTCGATCCAGGTCCCACGATCGGTCCACGAAGGCCACCCGGACCACCAGGGCCGCCAGGTCCTGGTGGCATCATGGTACCGTCCGGCGCGTTCCCGGGTACCCCGGCAATCGGACCGCGATGAGTCTGCATGGCGTGCGAAGCAATCAGTTCATTCGGCGCCTGGTTCCCTTCCACCCAGGCCATGATGGCAGCCATCAGAGGAAAGTCAAACGGGCCTTCACCGTCGCTGCAGTGGTAGCCGCCCGGGAACAGGAACAGGCGCGCAAACTCCTCCACCGTGTCCTTGCCCAGAAGATTCTGCATTGTCGTGTAGTAGGCGATGGTGTTTAAGGGATTGATGTGCTGATCCGATAGTCCGTGCCAAAGAATCAACTTTCCGCCCGCTGCGGCAAAGGGAGCGAGATCCGGGTCCGTCGCATCGTAGAGACCATGCAACTTAGTGGTCGCTTCGAAGTTTTCCCGCGAAAGTGTCAGGTCCTTCAGCGTGTAGCTGGCCGGAGGATCGACGGTGTAGACCAGATGCTTCAGGGCGCTGAGTGAGGCTCCCATGCTCATCACGGAAGTCCCACCCGGGGACGGAATCTCAACTCCAGCCCAGGCCAGTTCCGAACCCGGCAAGGGACCGCTGAGCACCAGTTTGTTACCTGTGGCATCGTGTGCACCGGCATAGATATTCCGCGCGGCCTGCGCCTGCGCAGTCGTGAGGCAGGTCCTCACGTCCTGCCCCTTCTTGCATTCGGTCACGACAGGATCGAAATGGCACGCCAGCGGGTTGGTGATTAGCCCATCCTTCAGTCCGTCCTGCGCATCGCATGCATCCAGTGCGGCCTGGTGCAAAATTGGCAGCTTGTCGGCGGTGAGAATGAGCTTGCCATCCGCATCCTGATTTGCGATGACGTTATAGCCGTGATAGAAGGTGTTCTGCGTGGTGAAGTTCATCGCCGCAGCGCCCGCCGTGATGCCGTTAAAGTCGTTCGGAAAGCGCTGGGCTTCCATCAGTGCTTCGCGCCCTCCATCCGAGCAGCCGGAGAAGTAGGAGTACTTGGGTCCCTGCCCGTAATAGAGAGCGATCAACGCCTTGGATACAAGAGCCGTCTCGTGCACGCCGCGGTAGGCAAAGTCGACGCGCAGTTGATAGTCCTGCGATCCCCAGCTTCCATCGCTGCCCATGCCGCCGCTGTGTCCCATGTCAGTGGAGGCAAGCGCAAGCTCACCATTCGTGGAAGGCATGCAGCCCATGTCGTCGCCCACACGGATGCTCACATCGCCGCACAGTCCGCCGCAGCCCGTCTGCACAAAGCGCTGCGTCCAGGTCGCCAGCGGCAGCCGAACTTCAAACTTGATCGCCGGCTCCACATAGCCCTGTACATCGCAATAGGCCGCGGGCTTGGCATCCTTCATCGTCTTCGCCGACGTGATATGCGTCGGTGCGCCGGAGGCTGCGCTGATATCCACGCCGGCCAGCCTTTCGCACTCCATCACCGGAGTAGCGGCAGACAAAGGCGCCAGGCCAAACTGCGCTCCGGCTGCCTGAACATCCTGCGCCTTGACCATTCCTTGCGCTCCCCACGAAAGAAACAGCGCAAGCACACAGATAAATATTGCCACTTCCATACGTCGAGCCATATTGCTTCACTCCTGACGTCCGTTTGGATCAGGATGCGGTCGAATCACCGATCTTGTTGCGAAACCAGGACACACATTTGAGCCTGCATCGTCCCGATTGAAGAAACCTGCGCCCGCAGCTTATCCCTTCGATCTCTTCTTGCCCTCTGTAGTTGCCCGCCCGATCCCATGTCCATACATCAGCGCGCGGGCAAAAAACCGACATCGAGTCCAGCACTCACATTCTGCTTGGCGTCCTGATCGATCTCCAATGCTTTGGAGTCGCTCAATTCATAGGCAAAAACTATCAATCCCTCTTATGCCGGACACCGCCGCATCAGGTCCGGGGATTTCATCGCAAGTGTACTCGATCACACATATCCGGCATTGCGCGATACGCCCACCAGCAAGAAAAACAGTTACAGCAATCTCGGATAGCCTCACGTCGCTGGCAGCTTGCAGGGCCCAGACTGAACTACCGCCCTGCCACGGGTGGACGCAATCGATGAACCATCGAAGTCCCTCAGCACATCAGACAGCAGACCAAAGCGGTCTGAACTCGACGAATGGTACGTCAAACATACCCCTCATCCGAGCACGTGCCGTAAAGTCGCTTTTCGAGATATCTCAAAACTCGATATAATCGCAGTGAACTCAATAAGTTGAAAATCCGTGGCCCCGTAGCTCAGGTGGATAGAGCAGCAGTTTCCTAAACTGCGTGTCGGAAGTTCGAATCTTCCCGGGGTCACCATTCTTGCCCTGTAGGTCTTGCTGTACGCTCCCTTCTGCCACAGATCGGAAAACGGCGGTTCGCGGTTCCCATCCCCATCCGGAACGCGGCGCCGTCTGGATCGAGGAAACGAGTGATGCCTTCATGCGACTTCTGGAGCGAGGCCATCTTGCAGTTCACTTGCCAGCAGCAGTCGTGTTCCATACTGACAAGAAGCGCGTAGTCGAATAAGAAGCGACGGCCTTGTTCGCCCATTGGCTGCTCTTGCTTTGCGAGTTTCTCGGCCACCATCGCGACCTGGCCCGCTTCTCGGCCGGTCGCCTGCTGCGCGAGCCCCTTATCTGCCCGCGCAATCCCCACGGCCCCGGAGAGATCATCAATAGTGCTCTGGGCGTCAAGATCAGGTCAAACGTTGCCGGGCTTTGGCTCTATCTTCGTTCCAGACATCTGAAACCGCATTCATGACCGCAGCGCAGGGGGAGAGTTCAACAGGCTGCTGCTTCGCGCCTTCTATCCTAATCGCGAGTTCAATTCCCTCGTTCGCTGTCGAAATTCATGTCTGACCGAACATGCCGTGCTGCAGAATCCTCAGTCCGCCGGCTTCTCCACGGTCACCATTCGCCCCGCAGCCAGGGCATAGTCCCTGCATCGGAATGAACTGTGGCAGCCCTGCGCACGCGCCTCAAGCGTGCGCTCGGCATCCGCACACCCTTGTGTCTGCCAACGCTCTTTGTTCCGGTCACGATATGCATCCGCCGCATTTTGACTTGAGTCGCAGCGACGGCTATAAATATTCATAGCATCGAATAGCATTTGATGCCATCACGACTGCGCCAACGCAGGCGCACTTCACTTATCACGGCAATCGCCAGGATGCTCGGGAAGGCGGTGAAAATCCGCCACTGCCCCGCAACTGTGAGCGCCCCTGCCCTTGCCGCCGTCCTATCGGCAGAAGGGCAAGAGGCCAGCCTGGGAGCACGCTCGTCGCGCGCGGGCCCCCAACATAACCACTGGTGACCGGCTCACGGGCCTGTTGCTGGGAAGGTGGCTGGAGAAGGCGCAAGTCAGGAGACCGGTCCTTGGGCGCCCTCAACCCACTTACGTTCCGAGGGGAACGAAGGAGCTACTGTGAGTCTTCTCTGCTTCGCGCGCCGCCTGCGCGCGTGCCTTCTCGTCCTTTCCGCGTTCCTGTTCGCCGCAGCGGTCAGCCGCGCCGCTCAGATTCATGGAACAGTCACCGATCCCTCCGGCGCACGCGTTCCCGGAGCCACCGTCCTCTTGGTCCACAACGGCAAGGCGATTGGAACGACCGTAACTTCGGCAGACGGCAGTTTCCAGCTTTCGACCGGTGAAACGGGCCGCTTTTTTCTCCTCATCTCGGCCAAGGGTTTCCGCCAGCTTGAACCTCCAGGCTTCTATGCCAAGAGTCTGGAAATCGTAGAGCGCAATCTTGTGCTTGAGCCGGCGTGGGTACGGCAGTCGATCGTAGTCACTGCTACCGGCGCGCCCACACCGCAAGCGCAACTCGGTGCCTCAACCAGCGTTCTCGAGCCAATCGATCTCAGCCTGCGCGCGGACCTCGTGGACGCGCTCCAACTGATGCCCGGCACCTTCGTAGCGCAAACCGGACAACGTGGTGCGCAAGGATCACTGTTCATTCGCGGCGGCAACTCCGACGGCAACGAGATACTTATCGACGGAGTCAGTGCCGGCGACCTGGGCGGCCGCTTCGACTTCGGTCCGCTCTCTACCAATGCGCTAGAACGCGCAGAGGTCTATCGCGGCCCAGACTCGAACCTCTACGGCGCAGGCGCAGCCAGCGGTGTCGTCAGCCTCACCACCCCGCACGGCACCACGAGCTTTCCTTCAGTCTTGTTTCACGGCGAGGTGGGCAATTTCACCACTTTCCAAGACGACCTGACGGTTGCTGGAGCACATGACAAGCTCGACTACCTAGGCGACTTCAGCTGGCTGCAAACCGCCAACAACCTGCCCAACGACGAGTTCCACGTAGCCACCACCGGGGCCAACCTGGGTTGGGCTCCCAGCGCCGCCACCCAGGTTCGCGGCACCCTCCATTACGGCGTCTCCGGCACCGGCGTGCCCAGCGCATGGGAGTTCTATCACGTGGCCGACAACGCCACGCAGAAGGATCAGGACCTGATCCTGAGTGCCTCGATCGACAACCAGACCACGCTTGACTTCCACAATGGCGTGCGCTACGGAGCCACGCGCCGTCGAGAGCAGTATTATCTCTGGACGCCTTCGGGTGAATTGCTCACCTATGACGACTTCGGCGACCAGGCCTACTTCGGCAACGCGGTGACCATCACCGGCGCTAACGGGTACTCCGTAACTGGCCGCGCAGCGCTGGACTATCCGGGCACCTATCCCTATCGCCAGAACCTCAACTCCAATCGCGATCAACTCGTCTACCAGGGCGACTACCGCTTCACCCCTCATGTGCAGGGCCTCGTCGGCTTCCATTTCGAGGATGAGCGCGGCCGTGAATACATACCCACTTACTCCATCGACGGGCAGACCGAGCGAACTAACTACGTCTACCTCGCTGCCG
>DCFV01000231.1 GCA_002314435.1 Acidobacteriaceae bacterium UBA1795
AACCGCTGACGTCCTCCGGGACGCCCTAACGGGATTCTTGTGCCGCCCCTTCCCGCTTCGCTGCCGCGCATTCGCTGTGCGGCTGAGCTCCAACATCGCATCTCGAAAACAGAACTCTTGCTTGCACGGAGCTCCGTCGCTGCGCGCATTCCTGACAGATTTTCGCCGCAGGGCGAGCGCTGGCTCGCCTGTGGCCGCATATCTACGCGTCACCAGAGGAGAAACCCTATGAAAACGTACCAGGGAAGTGAGATCCGCAACGTAGCTGTAGTGGGGCATGCGCACAGCGGCAAAACCACGCTCGTCGCTGCTCTGCTGCATGCCGCCAAAGCCACTCCAACGCAGGGCCGTGTGGAAGACGGCACGGCTGTAACCGCCTATGACGAGGAAGAGATTGCCCGCGGCATAACGATGCAGAACGCGGTGGCCTTTGCCGAGTGGCAGGGCGTGAAGATCAATTTTGTGGATACCCCCGGCTTCCATATGTTTACGCACGAGGCGCGCGCGGCGCTGATGCCGGTGGAGGCAGCGGTGGTGGTGGTGAACGCGCAGAACGGCGCGGAGCCTGTGACGGAGCGGGTGTGGCGGTTTGCTGAAGAGGCCAATATTCCACGCATTGTGGTGGTGAACCAGATGGACCACCCGAAGGCGGGCGGTGGCGGCGGACTGAGTGCGTTGATCGAAGACCTGCAGGAACGGTGGGGCCGGCAGTGCGTGCCGGTGCAGTTGCCGATCAGCGGTGCGGATGGGTTCCATGGGGTGGTGGACCTGGTGACGATGGAAGCGTTCCATTACGCGCCGGGGGGCAACGGCGCGGGCAAGATCGGCGAGATTCCAGCGCAGCTGGTGGGCCCGGCCAAGGCGGCGCATGAGGCGCTGGTGGAGCTGGTGGCCGAAGGCAAGGACGAGCTGATGGAGGAGTTCTTTGCCCAGGGCACGATTCCCGAGCAGCACCTGATTACGGCATTGCACGAGGCGATTCGCGAGGACCGCATCTTCCCGGTACTGTTTGCCTCGGGCGCGGCGAACATTGCGACCGACCATCTGCTGGACTTCATCAAGGTATATGCACCGGCACCGACCGAGCGCGCGCCCTTCCCGGTGAAGGCTGCGACGCTGCAGACGGTGGCTGCCAATGGCGACGCGGACAGCGGGCCCGGATCCGCCAAGTCGTTCCGCAAAGTGGACGACAGCGAGCCTGCAGGGCTGGTGGTCTTCAAAACGATGAGCGATCCATTCGCGGGACGCATCAGCTACTTCAAGGTGATCAGCGGCGTGATCAAAAACGACGTGACGCTGGAAAACTATGCGCGGCGCGGGCAGGAGCGGCTCAGCCACCTGAGCGTGATGCAGGGGCGCAAAGCGGTGGAGGTAGCCGAACTGCACGCCGGCGACCTGGGCGCAGTGGCTAAACTGCGCGATACCTTTACCGGCGACACGCTGGGTGCCAAGGGCGCGGAGATTCAGGTTGAGCTGATGGCGCTGCCCGAGCCGGCAATGACCTACGCCATTGAACCGAAGTCGCGCGCGGATGAGGACAAACTGGCCCCGGCCATCCACAAACTGATGGAAGAGGACCTGCTGATCCGCTTCTTCCGTGATCCGCAGACCAA
Organism: Acidobacteriaceae bacterium UBA1795; assembly: GCA_002314435.1. Taxonomy (GTDB): domain Bacteria; phylum Acidobacteriota; class Terriglobia; order Terriglobales; family Acidobacteriaceae; genus Telmatobacter. The sequence goes on from DCFV01000231.1 coordinate 1,614, forward strand.
CGAGTTCCTGATTGCGGGCGCGGGCCAGCCACACATTGAGGCGATTGTGTCGCGGCTGAAGAAGCGCTACCACGCAGAGGTGACGCTGAAGGCGCCGAAGGTACCCTACCGCGAGACGATTCGCGGGAAGGCTGACGCGCAGGGGCGGCACAAGAAGCAGTCGGGCGGCCACGGGCAGTTTGGCGACTGCAAGATCCGTATGGAGCCCATGCCGCGCGGAGGCGGGTTCGAGTTTGCCAACGAAGTGTTTGGCGGGGCGATTCCGCGGCAGTTCATTCCGGCGGTGGAGAAAGGCATTATCGAGACGGCGGCACGCGGCTTCCTGGCCGGGTACCCGGTGGTGGACTTCAAGGTGACGGTGTACGACGGCAGCTACCACGACGTGGACTCGAATGAAATGTCGTTCAAGAAGGCGGGGCGACTGGCGTTCAGGAAAGCGATGGAACAGGCCAAGCCTTGCCTGCTGGAGCCGGTGATGAAGGTTGAGATCGAGGCGCCGGACGAGTTTGCCGGCACTCTGATGGGCGACCTGAACGGGCGGCGCGGCCGCGTGCAGGGCATGGAGTCGAAGGGCCGGACGACGGTGATCAACGCCGAGGTACCCATGGCGGAGATGCTGACCTACGGCACAAACCTGACATCGATGACGCAGGGCAAGGGCAGCTACCGGATGGAAGTGGACCACTACGACATCGTTCCGCAGTTGGTGGCAGAGAAGATTCTGGCCAATGCGAAGCGGCCGGTGGACGAGGAGGAAGAATAGCCACACCAGTTAGTGGTGAGTGGTAGCGAATCAACTGAGGGTCCGACTGGTGCGTTGTGGCGCTGGTCGGGCCCTCTTCTTTTGCGTGGTCTTGCGCACTGAGAGTCAATCGATGGCTGCAGGCTGGTCCACCGTCTAATTGCGGTAGGGCTGGCGCGACTGGTAGAGGCGGAGACGGGTGCGGATTAGCGCGGCGGCGGTGGTGTCTCCCTGGGCTGTGGCGAGGTCGAGGGCACGCTGCGCGGTGGCGAGTGCCTGATCGAACCGGCCGGCTTCGGCGTAAGCAGCCCCCAGGGTGTCGAGAACCATGGGGCTGGCATTGCCTGTGAGTTGGCTGGCTTGCTCGGCCAGATTGACGGCCTCAGCGCCGTCGCGGAGGCTGGCATCGCGGGAGCTGGAAAGGATGCGAGCTGCGCCGACCAGGGCATTGACGGCCTTGGGTGACTGCACAAGGGCCTGGCGAAAATGATCGAGCGCCTCACGGTCGTTGCGCATGGCGGCGTAAGCATCGGCGATGGCCTCCTCACCGGAGGGAAAACGCGGGTTGAGATCGAGTGCGCGCTCGAACTCGGGCAGCGCCTGGGCGGGCTGGCCCTGTTGCAGCAGGAAGGCGCCGAGATTGTAATGCCCTTGCACGAGGGCGGGGTTGATGGCGATGGCCTGGCGGGCCTGCTCAATGGCGTGGGGCAGATCGCCCTGCGCGTAGAAGGCGGCGGCGATGTCGTTGTAGATGCGCGCGTCTTCCGGAGCCAGACTGCGGGCGTGTTCGAGGGTGGCCATGGCCTGCCGGTAGTTCTTTTGGTCTTCCTGGTCGAGGGCCTTCTCGATGAGACGATAGACGTCGACGGCGGGAACCTGGATGTCTTCGATGCCGTCTCCTGCGATGTTGACGAACTCAGGCAGGTTGACGGCGCGGTTGGAAGCGGTGGCGTTGTCGATGAGGATGGCTGGACTGGAGTTGCCGTCGGCGTCAATGTGGGTGAGGTACATCTGCGTGTAGGGCGAGCGAGCTTTGGAGGAGAAGACGAGCCAGCGGCCGTTGGGCGAGAAGCTGTGCCAGGAGTTCATGTGCAGGGTGTTGGCGCGCAGGCGACGGGCTTCGCCTCCACTGAAGGGCAGGATATAGAGCTGGCTGTCGGGGCGCATCACCTCGCCGCTCTTGCACTGCACAAAGACGATCCATCTGCCGTCGGGCGAAACCTTGGGAAAACTGTTGCTCATGCCGTTCGCTGAGGCACCGGCGATGGGCTCGGGTGTACCGCCGCGGCCGTCGTTGAAGGGCACGCGGTACAGGTCGTACTGGATCTGGGTTTCGTTGGGATCGTTGGCAAAGGCGGCATCGGACTGGCCGGATATGCGGGGTTCACGGGCAAGGGCGCGGGCAAAGACGATCCACTTACCGTCGGGGCTCCAGACGCCACCGGTCTGCACGTAGCGGGGATCGTCGGCGCCGGGCAGGGGCTGGCGGAGGCCGCTGGCGCGGCTGTACCACTCGAGGATGCCCTTGGTGGGGTAGAAGACCTGGAGGAAGCGGTAGTCAGTGAAGTTCTTGACGTAGTAGGTCTTGGCAAACTCGAGGTCAGAGCCGGAGAAGGTGCTGACGGCGTATTGGCCATTGGGCGAAATCTGCGTCATGAATCCGACACGGATTTTGCCTACCTTGCCGTCGGTGTTCCACTGAACGATGTCCTTGCTCGCAATGGAGACACGGCGCTGCAGAGGCACGACGGCGTAGAGCCCTTTGTCGTTGTTGGGCCCGTCAACATCGATGCCCATGGTCTTGCCGTCGGCTGAAAACGAGTGGCAGTTGAGACAGGTAGGCATGTTGGTGAGGACGGTGTGGCTCTCGGGGCGGCGGATGTCGCGCAGGCGCCAGTTGATGAGGTGGATGGCTCCCGGGGCGAGGGGCTGTACGGTGCCGTCGATGTTGGCGGTGGGCATGAGGGGCACGTCGCGGTAGAAGATGGGCGCGCCGACAGGATCAGTGGATGTGGAGAAGGCGATGCGGGACTCGGAGACAGGAATGCCGGTACTGCTGTAGCCGGTGACTGTGAGCGTGGCCTGGTGCGCGGCAGAGTGCTGCTGGATTGAGGTCCAGAGGGCAGCAGCGGGCTTCCATGTCCAGGAAGCGACCTGCTGCGGAGTGAGTTGCGGGAGCTTGTTGGTGGGGGCCACGCAACGAGGGTCGATTGGACCGATGTGAATCCGCTCGCCAGTCGTTACAGCGTGGAGGGCGGGCGAGCCGTCGGCAAAGGTGAGGTCGATATGCCACGAGACGGCGGCTGGATCGCGCCAGATGAACGTGGGCGGAGTGATACCGGGCGGGAAGATGGAGCCGTCCTCGGGGTAATCGATGGAGAGTGCTGCGCGAACCGGCGGAACTGACCGGTGGGCAGACACGGAACCAGCGGCAACTCCGGAGCGATCAGGGAGCAGGAGAGCGGCGGTGACGAGAACTGCCAACGAACAGAGCAGAAACAGCGTGACACGGCGCCGATACGGAGCGACTGCGCAGCAGGAATCGGGCATGGCGGTCTTTTACACAGCGATTGAAGGCGTACCTGTAGGTATGACGGGCTAAGCGGGTCATTTCGCCGCGTTGAAAACGCCAAAAAATCGGATATTGTCTCCGGTCGACGCCGAAATCTTCGATTTTCCGCCTGTGACGGGAATCCTTGCGGCGGCTGATTCATCTGAAAGAATGATGGTTGTGAGCAGAAAGGTATCTATTTTCTTCCGGCAGGCCGGGGTAGTGGTGCTGTGTGCGGCGCTGGCCGGCACAGGTGCGCGTGGCAGTGCGCAGGAGTCCAACCCCAGTTCGGCGAGGAACCCCTTTTACGGCAGCGTGACGCTGAAGCCGGCGACGGACGCGGTGCTGCATCTCTCGCTGGACGAGGCGGTGCGGCGCGGTCTGGAGACGAATCTGGGCCTGAAGGAAGCTGAGAACGCCGAAAAGGCCATTCACGGCGAGAAGAACGAGGCGTTGCAGGAGTTCCTGCCCACCATTACGGTGGGGGGTGGCACGGGCGTCTACCAGCACAACCTGGTGGAAGCCGGCTTTGGGCCGAGCACCTTGGCAGAGTTCGGCAAGCTGATGGGCGTGGATACGAGCAACATTTCCACAATCACAAAGAACGACCTGACGCGGGGACGGATCTACTTCCAGGAGATTCTGTTTTCCGGCCCGGTGATTGCGGGCTGGCGGGCAGCGGGCGCGGCCGAGCGGGCGGCATATTTCAGCAAGATGTCGGCGCGCGGTGAAGTGGTGCAGCAGGTGGCGACAGCGTATCTGCGCGCCCTGGCAGCAGCCAGCGAGGTGGATGACGCAATAGCGCTGGAGCAGGAGGATCGGTTGCTGTTTGACCAGATGCACCAGGCCCACGAGGCCGGTACTGCTTCCAATCTGGACGAACTGCGCGCGCGGGTGCAGTTGCAGACGCAGCAGCAGGTGGTGATCCAGGCACAGAACCTTTTGGACAAGAGCCTGATCCTGCTGAAGCGCGAGATCGGCATTGACCCCGGGCAGAAGATTCAACTGACCGACGCGACTCCGTACAGTGACCTGGCCTCGCAGACGCCGGAAGAGGTGCGCGCTGTGGCCTATAAGAACCGGCAAGACTACCAGAATCTGCAGAACCAGGTGGAAGAGATGAAGGCTGTGCATGCGGCGTATCGCAGTCAGCGGCTGCCCACACTGAGCTTTGGCGGCTACTGGGGCACGGATACAGTGAACGGTGCAGGCACGCACGGCAACTTTGCCGCTGTGGGCACGCTGAGCTTTCCGCTGTTCCGCGAAGCCAGCCTGCGCGGTGACGAGCAAGCCTCAGCGGCGGAGCTGGCAGGGGTACGTTCGCAGTTGGAAGATGCGCGCGGGCGCATTGACCAGCAGGTGCGCACGGCGCTGCTGGACGTGGAGGCAACGCAAAAGCAGGTGGAAGTCGCGCGATCGAATGTGGAGCTGGCCACGCGCGCACTGAGCGATGAGACCGACCGTGTGAACGCGGGCGTGGACGACAACCTGCCGCTGGTGACGGCGCAGGCGACGCTGGCCCGCGCGCAGACCAACCTCGTGGAGGTCCTGTACCAGTACAATCTGTCCAAGCTCGCGCTGGCACGGGCCGCGGGCATCCTGGAGCAGCAGTACCGGGTGTACCTGGGGCGGTAAAGCAGGCGCGCCAGCGGCGTGGATTCAACTGAAGGCGGCATCTCATCTCAAGAGATGCCGCCTTCGTGTTTTGATCGAAAGGCGGTGGCTGACGGAAGCGGCCGCCGTGTAAGGTGAAGCAGAGGAGCAGAGCTGGATGGGCAAGCAGTTGAGGATTGACTACCACGTGGTGGCGGATGCAGCGGCGCTGGCCGCGCACGCCGCTGAACAGATGACGCAGGCGGCAGAGAAGGCCGTGGCCACGCGCGGGAGGGCACGGATCGCTGTGAGCGGCGGCTCGACGCCCAAGGCCGCGTTCGCGTTGCTGGCCGATCCGGCGCAGCCGTGGCAGGCGCGCATGCCGTGGGAGAAGCTGGATCTCTACTGGGTGGACGAGCGCTGCGTGCCGCCGGACCACGCCGACAGTAATTACCGCATGACGCGCGAGGTGCTGCTCGACACGGTTCCGCTGCCCCCGGCACAGGTGCACCGCATGGAGGGCGAGCTGGAGCCCGAGGTAGCGGCGGCGCGCTACGAGTCTCTTCTGCGCAATACCTTCCGCCTGGAGGGGGCCGAGACGCCGCGGTTTGACCTGGTGGCGCTTGGTATGGGGCC
>DCFV01000006.1 GCA_002314435.1 Acidobacteriaceae bacterium UBA1795
TCGTAGTCGCCCCACGTCGAGCCCGTCGACCAGCCGCCCACCGTCACACCGGCCTTTTCCGCCACATCTGTGAAGGTGCCGTCGTGGTTATTGTGGTAGAGGCGGTTCTTGCCCCAGTTCGTCACGTAGATGTCTGGCCAGCCGTCGCCGTCATAGTCGGCAATCGAAACGCCGATACCCCAGCGGTCGTTCGTTACACCCGCCTTCGCCGCCACATCGGTAAAGGTGCCGTCGTGGTTGTTGTGGAACAGCGCTGCATGCGGCGGCGTCTCTTTGCCGTCCAGCGCGTCAAACGTCGAGCCGGTCACAACGTAGATGTCCAGCCAGCCGTCGTTGTCATAGTCGATCAGCCCCACACCGCCGCCCTTGGTTTCGATGATGTAGGTCTTCGCCGGCGTGCCCATCTTGTGGGTCCACTTCGTCAGCCCGGCTTTTTCGCTTGTGTCTTCAAATACGATCGGGCCGCTCTTCACAAAGCCGCCTGCCGTAATCGGTCGGTGCTGCGCGTCCAGTTGCGCCGCATGCGGCGACTCGGCCGCCGAGCCCATCGGTTGTACAGGGGAAGGGGACTGCGCCAGGGCGGGAACCACCGCCACCATCAGCGCACTGATTGCAATTCTGGGCAACACGGGGAACATGCGTGCCAGTATACGGGGCCGTCGTAGCTCCAGTCTCGACCGAAAGTTGGAGCTGCACTCGCAGATTCAGAGAGGGATCAAGCTCCTCTTACAGCAGGGCGCTCTTCCGAGCCGGCAGCAGTGTCACCAGCCCCGCCGAGCGGCGTGGCCCCGCCTGCTCCCCGGCCATCTCGCTGATTGATGCACTCGTCAGCACATCCATCATGGCCTGCTGCGCGCGCACCCAAACCGGATGAGCCGGGCAGTGCGGCTTGCGCCCGCAGTTCTCGCCCGAGATCAGGCATGTATTCAGGTGGATTGGTCCGTCGATCGCTTCGATCACGTCGTACATCGAGGCTCCGCGCCCTTCGGGCAATATGGCGAAGCCGCCTGACTTGCCCCGCCACGACGAGATCAGCCTCGCGTGCGCAAGCGCCTGCAGCACCTTCGAGAGAAAACTCTCCGGCGTGTCCGTGGCCTCTGCCAGCGCGGGCAAAAGCGTCCGTTCGCCCAGTGGCCGCCCAGCCAGGTACACCATCACGCGGACCCCGTAATCGGCCGCGCGCGTCAGTTGCATTGATGAGTTCTGCTTCATAAATTCGAGTTGCGTGCGGTGCACAGCCAGGGTCCCGGTCACTCCAAAAGCCGCGTCAGCAACCACTCGCAAGCAGAGAGTATCCGAGCCTGTCACAGCGGAATGTGTTCATCGTCACAGACCTTGGGTCGTACTGTCACGTAAATATGAGCCGTTCCCTCGAAATTGGAGAGAAACGGTCCAAAATGATCCGGCACCCGTGCGCTGCCCTGCTGCCTAGCAGCGTGAGCCCGTACGCAGGCCTCAGCACGGTTCGTGAAGTGAAAGGAAGCTGCAAGGCATCATGCATCCATTTCCCGCTGTAGATCCCATTCCTTTGCCCGCGCCAATCTGGCTCTTCAAGCTGCTCCACATCGTCACCCTGGCGCTGCACTTCGTCGCGGTGGAGATGCTTTTGGGCGGCCTGTTGCTCGCCGTGGTGTTCAGCCTCTTCCGCTCCTCGCCGCAGGCGCATGTGGCAGCCCGTGCCATCGCCAGGCGCCTCACCGTTGTCATGACGTACGTGATCAACCTAGGCGTTCCGCCGCTCCTGTTCGCGCAGGTGCTCTACGGCCGCGCGCTCTACACCTCGAGCGTGCTCATCGGCGCCTACTGGATCGCCATCATCCTCATCCTCATGGCCACCTACTGGCTGCTCTACCAGTTCTCTGCGCGCCTCGACGCCGGAAAGTCAGCCTGGCATATCGGCCTCGGTGCCTGGCTGCTGGCGGGCTTCATCGCGCGTCTGCTCTCCACCAACATGACGCTGATGCTGCGCCCCGAAGTCTGGCACGACATGTACATGTCGTCGGCAGCGGGCATCTATCTGCCCACCGGCGATCCCACCACCGAGCCGCGCTGGCTTCTGATGATGGCCGGAGGCCTCTTCATCAGCGGCCTGTGGATGATCTACCTCGCCCCGCGCTCCACCTTCACGGCCGACGAACAGAAGTTCCTCGCCGGCGTTGGCGGTAAGGTTGCCGCGGTCTGCGGGCTCATCTACATCGCGGCAGGCTTCTGGGCCAATGCCGTGCAGCCCGAGGCAGTCAAGACCGGCCTCGCCACGCACCCGCTTTACCACTTCGCCACCTTCGCCGGCTTCGGCTGGGTAGCGCTTGTCGCAGTGGCCGTCGTGCTCGGCGCATATGCGGGCTTCGGCAAGGTGGCCGCAGGCTGGCTCGCATGGGCCGGCGCGCTCGTCGCCCTGCTCATCGAGATCACCTTCACCGTCTATCGCGACGCCGTCCGTGACCTCACCCTGCTCAGCAAGGGCTACGACGTGTGGGATCGCGTCGTTGTCACCAACTGGTCGGTCGTCGGCCTGTTTCTCGTCTTGTTCGTCGCCGGGCTCGGCGTTATCGGATGGCTCATCTCCGTCGTGGCCCGCGCGCAGAAAGTGATGGAGGGCGCGGCCTGAGCCGGCGCGAATCGAATCTATGAGTGATGTCCTGAATGTTCCACACATCGTGAAAGACTCTGCCGAGCCCGGCGAGCAGCGCACCCGCCGTGCGTTTCTCATCGCCGCCGGAGCAGCGGGCTTGGCCTACACCGCCGCGCTCGCCTACCCCATCTACCGTTACCTCGCCTCACCGCAGGAGATGGAAGCCAGCGCCACTGCCGTCACTGAGGTCACCCTGAAGGACGCGCAAAAGCTGCTCGCCGGTTCTGTGCTCATGTTCAAATTTGGCAGCTCGCCGGCCATGCTCATTCATCACCAGGATGGCCGCTGGATCGCGCTCACTGCTGTCTGCACTCACCTGGGCTGCACCGTCCAGTACGAGTCCGCGGCCGACCGCATCCACTGCGGATGCCACGGCGGTGTCTACAACCCCTACACCGGCGCCAACGTCAGCGGGCCTCCGCCCAAGCCGCTCAAGCTCTTCAAGGTCGCCGTCGGCGATGCCGGAGTAAATGTCTCGCGCGCTTAAGTGAAAAGGATCAAAGCATGACATCGAAAACTGCTTCCATTTACGACTGGGTCGATGAGCGCCTGGGGCTTAGTGAGATTGCCGCCTTCGCGCGCCACAAGCAGGTCCCGGTTCATTCGCAATCCTTCTGGTACTACTGGGGCGGCATCTCGCTGTTCCTCTTCCTGGTGCAGTGCTTCACCGGCGTGCTGCTGCTGGTCTACTACCACCCCGGCGCAGACGCCTACGAATCGGTCCGCCAGATCACCTTCGTCATGCACTTCGGATGGCTCATCCGTTCGGCGCACTCCTGGTCCGCCAACCTGATGATCTTCTCCATCCTCGTGCACATGTTCTCGGTCTACTTCATGAAGGCCTACCGCAAGCCGCGCGAGTTCGGCTGGCTCAGCGGTATGGCCTTGCTCGGACTTGCATCGGTCTTCGGTTTCTCCGGCTACCTGCTGCCCATGGACGAGCTCAGCTACTTCGCCACCAAAGTAGGCCTCGAGATTCCCGCGGCAATCCCCTGGGTCGGCCCCATCATCGGCAACATGTTGCGCGGCGGCATGCAGGTCAACGAGTTTACTGTGCAGCGCTTCTTCGCTCTCCACGTCGTCGTGCTGCCTGCGCTCTTCCTGCCCCTGCTCGGCTTCCACCTCTGGCTGGTGCAGCGCCACGGCAACGCCATGCCCCCCAGCGAAGAAGCCAAGCCTGTTGCCGAGCGCAAGACCATGCCCTTCTTCCCTAACTTCCTGCGCAAGGATCTGGGCATGTGGCTGGTCTCACTCAACATTCTCGCGCTGCTGGCCTCAGTCTTTCCCTGGACACTGGGCAAGCCCGCGGACATGCTCGTGCCCGCCCCCATCGGCATTCATCCCGAGTGGTACTTCATGAGCCCGTTTGAAATGCTCAAGATGCTTGGATCAGTGCTGCCCGGCGAGGCCGGCGAAATCGCGGGCATTCTCGTCTTCACCCTCGGCATAGTGCTCTGGCTGCTGATTCCGTTCTACGACGGCAGCAAAGAGGCGGGTCGCCGCGGCCGCGCCGCTCATTACTTTGGCCTGCTCGCAGTCTTCGCATTGCTGGCCACCACGGTCATTGGCTACTGGACCATTCGTTAAGAGGCAGACGCAATCATGAACTATCCTTTCTGGAATATTCCGCATCTTGGCTCTGGCTGGGTCATCGGTATCATGGCCATCTTTCATGTGGTCATCTCGCAGTTTGCCGTAGGCGGCGGACTCTACCTGCCCATGGCCGAGCGAAAAGCGCTGCGCATGACCGATCCCGCGCTGCGCTCTGCGTGGCTCAAGCAACTCGCCAGCCACTCCAAATTCTTCCTTATCCTCACCGGTGTCTTCGGCACCGTCACCGGCGTGGGCATCTGGTTCGCCATCGGCCTCACGCACCCTGAGGCCACCAGCACGCTCATCCACAACTTCGTCTTCGGCTGGGCCATGGAGTGGGTCTTCTTCATACTCGAGCTCACCACCGTAGCCGTCTATTACTACACGTGGAACCGCATCGACGAGGAACTCCACCTCAAGGTGGGCTGGTGCTACGCGGGCTTTTCCGCCGCCACACTCATCATCATCAACGGCATCCTGGCCTTCATGCTCACGCCCGGCAGCACCTGGCTCGCCGTCGCCGGTACCGGGCAGGAAGCCAGCAAATTCTGGAACGCCTTCTTCAATCCCACCTACTGGCCCAGCCTGCTCATGCGCGTCGGTGTCTGCACATCGTTGGCTGGCGTCTGGGCGCTCATCACCTCCAGCCGCATGGACGGCGACAAGGAACCCGCGCTCAAGGCCAGCATGGTCAAGTGGAGCGTCAAGTGGCTCGTGCCCTCGTTCGTGGCCACGCCATTCCTGCTCGTGTGGTACCTCTTCATGGTGCCCGCCTCGCAGCGTGCGCTGCTCACCCTCGGCATCGACACCATCAACTCCGGCACCTTCTCCACTGTCACCCGGATGGCCCTCATCATCGTCATCACCTCGGCCACTATCATCGGCGTCGCCTACTTCCTCGCCTATCGCAACCCGGTAGACTTCAACCTCTCGCATGCTTTAGCCGTATTGCTGCTTGCCTACATTGCCACCGGAGCAGGTGAGTATAGCCGCGAAATGCTGCGCAAGCCGTACGTCATTGGCAATTGGATGTACTCCAACGGCGTGCGCGTGCCGTACGCCAAACGCATCAACACCGAGGGTTACCTTGTCCATTCCAATTGGGTGTGGAGCAAGGACGGCGCACCCACCACCAGCTACTCGCGAGGGGAAGCTATCTTCCGCGGCGAGTGCGGCTCCTGCCACACGCTCGACGGTTACCGCCCGCTCCGCCAGCTCCTCAGCGGCCGCGACCAAGCCTCGATCCGCAACATGATCGTCATGCTTCACGATTACAAGGACGACTCGCCCTATAAGAAATTCATGCCGCCTATGGTTGGAACGCAGCACGACGTAGACGACTTGGTCAATTACCTCAACGCGCAGGTTAACCCTGCACCAACCTCTGGACAGAAGCCCATCCTTACCGCGCAGAAATAGTTCCGCAGCTTCCCTCCACTGCAAGCACAAAAAGGCCCGCTCTTGGCGGGCCTTCAGTGTTTCTATTCTTTCCCCAACTCGTACGGAATTCCAAACCGTCCGATCTGGATCAACGCCTTCGTTCCCGGCGGCCAGATGTGCAAACTCGTGATGCCCTTCGACCCCACGATCAGGTGTGCATCCGTCGTGCCCACCAGTGCCCCCGTCGCGGCCTCGTTGAAGTGCACGCTTAGCGCATCGGCTTCATGCGTGTAGCCAAACACATACTCACCCGGCTTCAGCGCGATGCCCCCGATGCGCACCGGCGCCTGCACAATCAGGTAGTGCGAGTACTTGCCGTCGGCCGAGTAGCCCGCCGTGATCAGAACCACGCCCGCAATGTAACGACCGTGGCTGTTCACAATGCCGCTCGCCGTGCGCCTCTCCGTCTCGATGTGTTCCTTCTCCACCGGAGCCCGCGCCGGCAGCAGAGACGCCAGCTCTCCATCGGAGGCTTGGCGCCACACGCTCTTTTGCGCGCTCGCGCCCGCAACCGCCAACAACATCACCACTGCAACTAGAAGGATTCTCTTCATGGCTTCGGCTTCCTCAGGGATTCGAGCGGCACAATTCCTCGTTGAATGGCCGCCGTTGCTGCCTGAGTGCGATCCGTCACACCCAGCTTGCCCAGCAGACTGTTGATGTGCGTCTTCACCGTGGCCTCCGAGATTTCGAGCTCCGTCGCAATCTCCTTGTTGCTCTTGCCGCGCACAATCTGCTCTAGCACGTCGCTCTCGCGCGGCGTCAGTTCCTCGGTGCCCATGCGCTCGGCCAGCTTCTGCGCAATCGCCGGCGGAATATGCGATTTGCCCGCATGCACCGTGCGAATCGTCGCGATCAACTCGTCCGTCGTCATGCCTTTCAGCAGATATGCACGTGCTCCGGCCTGCAGAGCGCGATAGATGTCCTCGTCGCCGTCATAGGTCGTCAGCACAATAAAGCGCGCCTGCGGCGTCTCCATGCGTACGCGCTGAATCACGTCCACTCCACCCATGCGCGGCAGCCGCAGATCAATCAGCGTGATATTCGGCTGGTGCTTGCGGAACTGCGCAATTGCTTCCACACCGTCCGCCGCTTCACCCACCACCTCGATGCCGTCTACCACGTTCAACAGTGCCACCAGGCCTTGGCGTACAACGTGGTGATCTTCCACCACTAGTACGCGAATCGGTTCCTGTTCCACGTCTACCTCTCTTCCTTCGCCGCCCGCACACGCAGGCGTACAGCGGTTCCCGCACCCGGTTCACTCGTCACGTCCAGCGTTCCGCCAATCGTTGTCGCCCGTTCGCGCATGCCTGTCAGCCCGTAGTGGCCCGGCGGCGACTGTGCCTCGTCCCCGGCCTCAAACCCGCGACCGTCATCGCGCACTTCCAGGGCAATCTCGGCCGGCCCGTAATCCAACTGTACCCACAGGTGCTTGGCCCCCGCGTGCTTCTTTCCATTATGGAGGGCCTCCTGTGCCACGCGCAGAATCTCACGTTCCGTTCCAGGTGGCAGCGGCCGGTAGGCGCCATGCAGCGCAAAACTCGTTTCCACGCCATGACCTGCGGCCTGCTCCGTCACGCGCCGCAGCAGCACCGGCAGAGTCTTCTCGCCCACGTCCTGCGAGCGCAAAGCCCAGATCGACTGCCGTGCCTCGGCCAGCCCCTCGCGCACATGACCGCGCGTCGTGTCCAACTGCTTCTGCGCCGCGTCCACCTTGTTATGCCGCAGAAGCTCGGAGAGCACCTCCAACTGCACTGAGATGCCCACATACCCCTGCGCCAGCGTGTCGTGAATCTCGCGCGCAATGCGGTTGCGCTCGCCCAGCACCGCGTTGAACTCGCGCTGCGCCATCAGCAGACGCCGCTTCAGCAGGAGCACCACCAGCCCCGCCACGCCCGCCGTCAGCAGCAGATAAAACCAGATTGTCTGGTAGAAGTGTGGCGCCAGTTCGAACTTGAGCGACGTTCCCTGCGTGTTCCATACCCCGTCGTTGTTCGCCGCCTGCACGCGAAACGTGTAGCGTCCCGGCGGAATGTTCGTGTAATACGCCACCCGCCGTGTACCCGCATCCGTCCAGTCGTGATCGAAGCCTTCCAGCATGTAGCGATAACGCACCTTCTGCGGAGCAACAAAACTCAACCCCGCATACGTGAACTGAAAATGATTATGCCCCGCTTCGATCCTCACGGAAGAGTCCGCTCCACCCAGGGTCTGGTCGAGGTCGTCCACTGCGAAGCGTTCCACCGCCACCGGCGGCGGTGTAGAGTTCACCGGGAAGTGCGCCGGATCAACCTCTACCAGCCCACGCGGCGTGGCAAACCATAGATGTCCGTCGCGCGTGCGCCATGCCGAGGGGTGGCTGTTCGTCGCCGTCTCGCGGCTGCGCAGCCCATCCGCCGGGCCAAACTCCATCCAGTGCGAGCAGTCCACAGTCATCGTGCAGTCGCACCGCGCAATGCCGCTGCCCGTCGCAAACCACAGATGGTTGCTCCCGTCGGCCAAAATCGCGCGCACGCTTGTCTGCTGCAGCGCCGCATCCTTCACCGTGCTGAACTTCGCGCCGTCCCACAGGTTCCAGCCACTGTCCTGCGTGCCCACCAGCACCGTTCCGTCCATGCGTGGCAGCAGTGCCGTCACCACGTCACTTGCCAGCCCATCCACCCGCGTGTAGTTCGTAATTCGCCCGTTCATCAGCCGTGACAGCCCGGCCAGCGTTGCCACCCACAGGTTCCCGCGGGCGTCTCGCACCATCGCGCCCACCAGATCGCTGCCCAGCCCGTTGGCTTTCGTGTACACCGTTTTGTGTACCGGCGCGCCGTTTGCAAGCGTCCAGTGCGCCATCCCATGTCGCGTGCCGATCCACAGTGAACCGTCGTTGTCCACCAGCAGAGAGCGGATAAAGTCATCTGGCAACCCGTCGGCTGAGGTGTAAGCATCCGCCGCATTGCCGCGCACGCGGTTCAGTCCGTCCGGAGTGCCCACCCAGACATCGCCGTTCGACGCCGCCGCCAATGACAGAATCACGTCGCTCACCAGCGCAGCATGTACAGGGTTCACGCGCGTTGCACCTTCCAATGCGTCATCGCGCTGCAATACGTTCAGTCCGCCGCCGTTGGTACCCACCCACAGCCGCCCCGCCGCGTCTTCCACCACCGCCGTCGTCGCGTCGCTCGTCAGCCCCTCGCGCGTGCCAATTGCGCGAAACCTCTGATCGCGCAGAATGTGCAGCCCGCCCGTCTCTGTGCCAATCCAGAGATTGCCTTCGCGGTCCTCCAGCAGCGCCAGAATCGATTCGCCTGCCAGCGCGTCCGTCACCGGAAGACGCTGCAGCTTGCCGTTCGCCCAGCGCGCCAATCCGTCATTGGTGCCAATCCAAAGGCACCCCTCGCGGTCGGCAAACAGCGTCTGGATACGCGTGCCCGGCAGTTCCTTGCCTGTCGTCAGAATCGCCGGACGCAAGCTGTGTACGGTTAAACTGCTCCGCGTTGCTGTCGCCGCAGGCCCGCCCGCCAGCACGGCTCGAAAGTTCCCGCCGTCCTCGGCAACCGCCGCTCGCCACACGCCGTCCGCAAGCTCTGCTGCACCTCCGGTCGTTTCCATGTGCAGTCGCCCGCCTGGTGTCTCAGTCAGCGCTGTCACCGCGCCTGCCGGAACGCCATCATGCAGTCCCAGCATCGCAATCGCGCCGTCCTTCATCCGCGCCAGCCCTTCGCTCGTGCCCACCCATAGCGCCCCGTCGCCGGTCGCCAGGAGGCAGCGAATATCCCCGCTCGGCAGCGCCGGTGTTGAACTCTTGTCGAAGACCGCAAACGCCGAGCCGTCGAACCGTACGAGTCCCGCTTCCGTTCCCACCCAGAGATAGCCATCGCTTGTCTGGGCCAGTGCGTGCACGCTGTTCTGCGGCAACCCGTTTTCCATCACCCAAGCCTGCCGCGCATACTCGGCCAGCGGTGTCGCCGGCTCCAGTGCAAATGCGGCGGCAGCGGACAGCACCAACATCGCGGCAGCCAGCCCAAGCGTCCGCCCGCCTCCCATCATCCGCTTCGTCTTGGTCTGTGTCTCGGTCAATGCGCCGCGCGCCGCTCTCCCCGCCAGATGTGCGCAGCCTGTAAACCGTGCGCATATCCACAGTAATGCGCCAGAGCGCGGATTGCACGCAAACCCAGCGTCGTGTGCGGCCTGGGCGGCCGCTTCTCCACCTTTCGGAGGAGAACAGCCTAGCCCGAACGGCTCAAGACACGTCTTCGCCTTCGGCCTACTCTGTGTTTGTCTCCTGAAGTGGCCTGTACATCACTGGCATGTGATTTTCTGGGTGGCGCCGTTCGCATCGGCTCCACCCGATTCCTTTTTAGTACAGCTTTCAGGCCGCCAGTCGCATCCCCAGCCGCCGCGCGCGTGCCAGCCGCCGCGCGCTCAGCGCATGGTGCACTTCGCCGCTCGAGAGTCCTATACACATCCGCCCTACCGGCTTCGCGTGCAGAGCCTTCGCCGTCAGGCGAAGCGCCCCCATCGTTCCTGTAAACAATGGAATCATCGGGCCGGGCATGGCCGAGGAAGCCACCAGCACAGCCTTGCGTTTGGACGGTACCTTGCGCAACTTAGGCGCCGGCTGGCCCCAAGGCCAGTAGAAGGAGCCTAGCAGCCGCTCCAGGAACCGCCGGAAAATTGCCGTCACATTGCCGCAGTTCACCGGCGAGCCCAGTACCACCGCATCCGCCGCCTCAATTTCCTCGAGAATCGGCTCCATGTCGTCGTGGTGCGGGCACTTGTGCCTCTTTGCTCCCGGCTCCTGCGTACATGTGCGGCAGTTGCGGCAGAACTCGATGTGCTGTTCCGTCAGGTAGATGGTGTGTGTCGCGGCGCCCCGCTCGCGCGCTCCCGCCAGAATGGCCTCCACCGCCGCGTCGATCGTGCCTTCTTTGCGATAGCTGCCCACAATCGCCACAATCTTCTTGCTCATCGTCCGCACCCGCTTTTCATAGTTTAGGCCCGTTTTGCTCGCCAGTGCTGTGACGAGTTGCCAGCCTCTGCTACCCTTCCACGCATGGAATTCGCGCAGATTCGCATCGACAGCCGCCCGCCCCTGGCAGTCGTCACCCTCGACCGGCCCAAAGTACTCAACGCCCTCAGTGCCGCCACCCTCGACGAACTGGCCATCGCCTTTCGCTCCCTGGCCGAGGACCCCGCCATCCGCGTCATCCTGCTCACCGGCGCAGGCGACCGTGCCTTCGCCGCCGGGGCCGACATCCGCGAGCTGGCCGCCCTCGCCCCGTCTGAGGCGGAGGCATTCTCGTTGCGCGGCCAGGCCGTCCTGCGCTTCATTGAGACCTGCGGCAAGCCCATCATCGCCTGCATTCGCGGCTTCGCCCTCGGCGGCGGCTGCGAACTGGCCCTGGCCTGCACCCTGCGCCTCGCCGCGGAAGACGCTCACCTGGGCCAGCCCGAGGTCAAGCTAGGCATCATCGCCGGTTACGGTGGCACCCAGCGCCTCGCCCGACTCGTTGGCCGCGCCGCCGCTCTCCGCCTCCTGCTGACCGGCGTCCAGATCGACGCCAAGACGGCACTGCGCATCGGCCTCGTGGACGAAGTGGTTTCCGCAGCTGAACTCCTGCCGCGCGCCGAGGCCCTCGCCCACGAAATCGCCGTCAACGCCCCTCTCGCCGTCGCCGCCACCCTCTGCGCCGTCGACGAGGGCCTCGACCTGCCTCTCGCCGCCGCCTTCGCCCGCGAGGCCGCGCTCTTCGCCCGACTCTCCGCTACTGCCGACATGGCCGAAGGCACCGCAGCCTTCCTTGAAAAGCGAGTTCCTGTCTGGCAGGGCCGCTAGGCACGCATGCAACAAGCAATGCATCCATCCGCTCGAAAATGGATGTCCCCGGTCTTGCAAACACCAGGGAAATCACAGTCTCCACCCGGCTACTGCGCGCCTGGCGAGCGCCTCCTGCCCTGATATCCTTTCAGAGTGATTGGAGCCGTACGTATCCGGAGTTTCGCGGCGATGGTCCTTCTCCTGCCCGTCGCCCTTGTCGCCTGCCGCAAAGAGCAGCAGGCCGTGGTCGGCGTCGCTCAAAAGGCCGCCAACGCCGAGCACAAGGCCCAGGCCGCCGCCACCGTCCGCGACCAGCAGCGGGCCGCCCTGGCCCATATCCCGTTGCCCACCAAGAGCCTTTACGTCGACATCCATGAGCCCTCGGCCTGGGCCAACCCCTTTCTCTCCGTCGAGGCCAACATGCTCGACCTCCGCATCACCTTGGCCGACGCCAATCCCAGCCCCGCAGGGCAGGGAACCATGCTGCGCCCCGCCGGCGCCCGCCGTCAGGAGCTTCAGCTCCGCCCTACAGAACTCGCCGACGCCATCGTGGCATTGCCTGACGGTGCCTGGCGCTACGGTCGCGTCATCGCCGTCGCTGAAGCCCCCGGCGCATCCGCCAAAGACCGCCCCCAGATCCGACGCAATGTCGAAGCCGCCATCCAGCAGCTCAACGACATGGGCATCGTCGTCCAGGAGTGGCCCAACCGCTGACACGACCCACATCCTGATGGACTTGATTGATTCGCTTCCGCACGGCTTTTTCCAGCTTGGCAACAACGAGTGGGGAAGCCCTGCGTACTTCGCGATTTAGCTTAAGTCCAGGTCCTGCCGATCGGTTCAATAGGGGTACAATTCGGGTGGTTCGAGTCTGGGATGAAGTATCTTCCAGAACGCCGCGTCCCCGGTGGCAGAAAAGGAGGACGAACCGATGATTATCAACCTGCTCGTTATCACGTTCCTCTTGTCTTTCATCATTGCCTGTCTGGTGGCTTGGCTCTTTCGCAAACCAATCAGCTTGATCATGGCTCGTATCGTGGGTGATCCGCTTGGCTATGCTTGGGTGCGTTATCTGATGACCGCTATCGTGGTTGTCGGCGTCGGAGGCGGCGTTCGCCCTTGGGACTACGAAAAGTACATCACGCCATTGAAGGACCAGGCGATGCCCGTTCTCAACTCGGACCGGTGGGTTCTCGAGGTTTATCGCACCGTGATCGGAACTGCCCAGGCCATAACGTGGCTGCTGCTCGTATTCTTTGTCTTCGCGCTCATCGCGTACGTTCTCCTGCGTGCGGCAGAGTTAAGACAGGGCAAGCCGCTTGAGCACACCTAGGGCTGTTGGAATCCGCCTCGGAAAGATATGGCGGAGGTCCGATCCTCTTCCGGCCTATCTTCGTCGAAGCAGTCATCCAGCAGTTCAATGAAATGGGCGTCGTGGTCGATGAGTGGCCGTCCCGCTGAGCGTTTTGGCGACGACCACCGGCTCAGCCCACCGTGATGACGACCTTGCCCTGACGGTGCCGTTCTTCAAGGCAGCGAATCGCATCCGCCGTCTTGCTTAGCTCAAAGCAGCGATCGATCATTGGCTTCATCGCTCCGGATGCCAGAAGCTCGCGCAGGGTGTTCAGGTCCTCCGCGTTGGGCCGGGCAAGAAAAGTCACAAACTTCTGGCTCGTCACACGGGACAGCACCTGCATGCGCAGCAGCCCCATCAGTATCCCGATTCCGCCTTGTTTTACCGGCGCCCCAACCCCGACGTAGATTCCCTTAGGAGTCAAGACACGTCTGATCGCCGAGAGCGGATGAATGGCATAACAGTCGAAGATCACGTCATAACGCCGCGTGCCCTCGGTGAAGTCTTCCTGTGTGTAATCGATCATGCGGTCTGCGCCGAGCGTTCGCACCAGGTCGAGATTCTTCGTGTTCGTAACGCCCGTCACCTTCGCGCCCAGCCACTTCGCAATCTGCACGGCGAAGCTCCCCACACCGCCCGCTGCGCCGTGAATCAGCACCTCCTGGCTGGGCTGAACTCCACCCTTGTTCCGCAGTCCCTGCAGTGCGGTGAGCGCAGCAATCGGTGTTGCCGCCGCCTGCTCAAACGTCACACTCTCCGGTTTCAGCGCCAGGCCTGACTCCGGAGTGCACGCATACTCTGCATACGACCCATCGCGGTGAACCCAGGCCTGTACGCCCTCCGCCTTCGGATTCTTGATGCACATGCCAAATACGTCGTCGCCTGGCTGGAACCGTGTCACCTTTGCGCCCACCGTCTCCACCACGCCGGCTAAATCCACGCCCGGCCTTCCCGGCTCAGCGGCTGTAGGCGTACGAAGCCCAAACATCTTGCGAAACACGTAGGGAACGCCCTTCAATTCGGCGCAGTCCAGTGGGTTTACCGAGGCCGCGCGAATCTTCACAAGAACCCCGCCACCTTCCGGGGTTGGCTTCTCAATCTCTTCGTATTCCAGAACGTCAGGGGAGCCGTAGCGACGGTACAGAATGGCTTTCATGCGAAACTCCATTCTCAAGACGCCCGAAGCATAGCCGCATCAGCCTCCTTGTCCGTGCGCAAGCGCACGCACGCCTGTGATCCGCTGCCGACCGTGGAGCGTCACCGTCGCAGTGCGTATTCAAAAAACAACCAGAGATGGAATTCCCGGCACGATCCACAGTCGTGATCCAATGCCCTCGCCGTTGCTCGATTGGTCAGTTTGCAGGTGGAGGCATCGAGAGGCTTACCTGCCGTTGCTCGCTGTCATTGTGCTGGGCTTCCGCCCTGTCTGATGACTTCTTCGAGCGGCCCTCTTCAAGGGCCATCGTGGCCTCCTTCTCGCCTTCGCGGTCCCCTAACTCCCGATAAAGCAAAAGGGCCTGCGCGTAGAAGTCCCGAGCATTCTTTGCACTGCCGAGTCCGGCATATGCCGACCCCATGCTGATCAAGGTCGCTGCCTGGGCATTCTTGTTGTCAAGGCCCCGCTGAATCTGCAGCGATTGGTCAAACCAGTAAAGGGCCTTCTTCCGGTTGCCCATTGCAATGTAGACGGTGGCAAGGTTATATGCCGCAGTCGCTTCATAGCTCTTGTTATTCAATGCGGAATAGGCTTCTCTAGCCTGATTGAAGAATTCAAGAGCCTTCTTGCCTTGGCCGTCTGAGAGGTAGGCGAGGCCGAGATTATTCAAAGCGGCAGCTTCGCCAGATCGGTTCCCAAGCTCCCGATAGATCGGAAGCGCGGCTCGATCGTAACGCAAGGCGTCGTCAAAGTCCTTCAAGACTCTAAAGAGTTCTCCAATCTTGCCCAAAGCGGTGGCTTCCTGATCTCGGTCACCCAGGCTGTGCCAGAGAGGCAGCGCATCCGTATGTGCATCGAGAGCTTCCTGGTACCGACCAAGTGCGGTCAGCGCCGCACCCATCTCGGTCAGGACAATGGCTTGCCCCTTGCGGCTGCCTATTTGTCGATATAGCGCAAATGCCTCTGTAAACTTAGCTTGCGCGTCCGCGAAATTGGATTGGGTGAAGTAGATAACCCCAATCTCATTCAAGTCATTCGCTGACGAAAAGAGATCATTTGCCTCCTTCGACCTCTTCAAGTGCTCCTGCAACCCGGCGATCCCGGATTGTCCTTCAGCAGGCGGGGAAGAGGAGGCTGCGTCGAGCGATCGGGTGAGTTCGTGTCTTGCCGCCGTAAGGCCGGCAGAAGAGATTGATCCAGGCGTAACTGTGAGCGTGACGATGATCGCCCGCAGCAAACCGAACAGGATTCTCCTATGCATGGTGTGACCTCCGGTAATCGATCTGTCGCCCAGCAAGTTTCAGTGGGTGCCGGTGGCCTGCCGGGTTCGGGGAATGCACGCTAATCTAGCGCGATTGCTCTGCAACTGCAAACGAATAATCTCCAACCGCGCTCGATCGGATAACCGAATGAACCAATCGCTCGACTCTGCATTGTTGAGCTTTCTCAGCCGTCGCGCCACTGATATGTCCTAAATTGTCTTTGCCTTTCCCGCACACACGGAGTATCGTCGCGGCAATTCCCCCTTCCCATCCATTTGGGACCTCAGGACTGGAATCCCTGCTCCTCGACGAGCCAGTCGGAGATCCACAGCAAGCGGAGGTTCAAATGAGATTTACCCGATTCCTTGCCGCAGCGACCGTCGCTGCAGCATGCCTGGCGCCTGTCTGCGCCCAAACCTCGTCCCCCGGCTACCACACCGTTGCCTGCTTCAAGGTCAAGCCCGACAGCGGTGCAGCCTACCGAAAATTTGCAGCAGATGAAGTGCACAAGATCGCCCAGGGCCGCGTCGACAGCGGCGAGATCACTACGTTCTACCTGCTGCGGGCTGTTTTTCCCCAGGGTCAATCCACTGAGTGCGATTACATGGCCATAGCGATGTACTCCGGCATGCCCCACCTTTTGGGCACCGAAGAACTCTCAGCCGCGATCAAGAAATCCGGACTGGCCATTACCCCGGAGGACTATGTAAATCACCGCAACGCGGTCTCCACGCTGGTCTCCGCGGAAGTCTTCCAGAATCAGGCCTACGTCGGCACGGCTAAGAGAGGCGACTACTTCGAGGTCAATTACATGAAGGTAGGCGACGCCGACATCGACGATTACATCAACTACGAAAAGAAGATCTGGAAGCCCCTCGCAGAGGCTTACCTGAAGGACGGCAAACGCACCGGCTGGTCGCTCAACCTGCGCGTCATGCCCGCCGGCTCCGATCTGACCTACCAGGCAGTCACTGTCGACATCTTCCCCAGCCTGGATGCCGTCTTCGCAGACGATCCGCAGTTCTACGACCGCTTCAAAAAGGCCCACCCTGACATGGAATTGGGCACCACCTTCGAGCAGTACGGAAAACTAAGAGCCCGAGCCCTGATTAAGCTTTTCGTGCTTGAAGATCTGGTAACAGCGAAC
Organism: Acidobacteriaceae bacterium UBA1795; assembly: GCA_002314435.1. Classification (GTDB taxonomy): domain Bacteria; phylum Acidobacteriota; class Terriglobia; order Terriglobales; family Acidobacteriaceae; genus Telmatobacter. The sequence goes on from DCFV01000006.1 coordinate 16,397, forward strand.
AAATAGAAGCACAAACCCCACGCTCCGCGGCCGCTAGTCTCTGGCCGCGGAGCCTCAACAGGCCATCCGACGCGCGCCCATATCAGTGCATGTGAATATGCTCGTCCGGCGGCACAGCAATCTTCGTCTTGCCGAATTCAAAACTCTTGAGCGCAACCGGCACCAGAGCTTCCGTATCCTCGCGCACCTGGTAGGTGCTGTCCACTTGCACGTTCCTGAAGTGTTGCCGGATGCCGCTAGTGGGCCACCAGATTTCGATCTCCTCGATCGAATTTGCCTGACCCACGCCGATGTGCTGCCGCATAGAGTTCCCGCCAAAGCTCGAAACCGATCCCACCGCGCGGTAAATGGATCGCGCTCTGCCGTTCTCGCGCACGGTAACACGAATCCGCGCCCCATAGGCTGCTCTATTCGACCGCACGCCTTCCAGCATGAGTGTTACCCAGTGATTCCCATGCCCCGGATTCTTGTAGAGCACCGGCATGAACCGGTCACCTTGGAAAGCTCCTCCTAGTTCCTCAAACACATCTTCGTTGCCGTTGTTCTCAATGTCGGCAAACGCGATTCCGTGCCCCTTCTGCAGATTTCCAAAGCCTCCTGAGGTGGTTACGTCCTGAAAGTGCGCGCCGCGGTCATTGCGAAACATAGGCTTGGCCAGCAGACACTCAAATGACGAATCGCCCACCCCCAGGTACACATCCAGCCAGCCGTCGTTATCCAGGTCTCCAAAGTTGCCGGCCATATTCGTAATTGAGCGGTCTAGTCCGGCGGCATGTGGCACATCCTTGAATGTCCCGTCATGATTGTTGTGGAACAGATGCGAGACCGAGGCCTTGTTCGGCTTGTTGAACTCGAAGAGCCCCACATCTTCCATCGACGTCGTCGAGTAGCCGCCGGCAAAGATATCCAGCCAGCCGTCGTTGTCGTAGTCGAAAAACCACGTGGGAAAGGTGTAACGTTTCCCGCCCAGCCCCGCCTGCTCCGTCACGTCGGTAAACGTCCAGTCTCCCGCCTTCGGATGCTCACGATCGCGCGGTCCGTCATTGCGGAACAGAAAGCTCCGGCCAAACATCGCTGACACGTACAGATCCGGCCGGCCGTCGTTGTTGTAGTCGCCCCACGCCACACCCTTCACAAAACCCAGGTTCACGCCCAGCTTGTCCGGCGCCGCCCCCGGCGCTTTCACCAGCGTGAAAGTGCCATCGTGATTGTTGTGGAACAGCTGTGAGGGATGCACGTCGTCAGGCTTCGATTCGTGGCCCACAAACAGGTCCAGCCATCCGTCGCCGTCGTAGTCAGCCCATGCCGCCGCCTGGCCCGGATGCGCAGTCATCAGTCCTGCTTCCTCGGTCACATCGTCAAAAGTGCCGTTGCCATTGTTCCGCAACAGCGACAGCGGATATTCGCCAAACTTACCCCACCACGCGCCGCGCAGCACCAGCACGTCGGGATGGCCGTCGTTGTTGTAGTCGGTCAGCACCATGTTCAGCCCGCCTAACTCATCGGCCAGCCCGGCTTCCTTCGTTCGGTCGGTGAACGTTCCGTCCCCGTTGTTGTGGAAAAAATGCATAGGGTCAAGCGGTCCCGAGGACGAGATCATCACGTCCAGCAGCCCGTCGCCGTCAAAGTCCTCCACAATGGTTCCGCCTGAAAGCTCCATCGCATGAATACCCGCGATTCCAGCCACATCTGGGAAATTTCCGATGTTGTACTCTGACTCGAACCTCTCCGGCGGCGCCAACCATTGTTTCGGCACGTCCTCTGGATAACGGCCCAACTGCATATACCCAATATTCAGAAGCCAGCGTGCCAGGTAGCTGTCCGGATTCAGTTCCAGCACCTTCGTGTATTCGTGCACCGCGCCTTCGGCGCCCGCCCTCTTCTGGTGCACCGCTCCGCCATGCAGGGGCAGGATGCACGAAAGCGGGTTATGCATGCCAACGCAGTTCTCCTGCTCACCCATCCGCAGATACGCCAGCGCCAACTCCTGGTGAATCTGTGCCTGAATTTGCTTTGGCACTTTATCCAGGTTGGCGTCCATCAGCTTCACCAGGGCCTCCAGTGTATCTACCGCCTGGTTCGGCCTACCGGCGCGCGTCTGCTCGTTCCCCAGTTCCATGCGCACGATCATCTGATCCCGCAAGGAAAGATTCTTTGTCAGCAAAGCTTCGTAGTAAGGGATTCGTTCGCGCGGTTTGTTTGGGTCCGCTCTCCAGTCGCTTTCGCTGAAGAGTGTGCGCAGCCGCTCACCCATCCGCCGTGCACCTTCCAGGTGGGGCAGCGGCGCAATCGGAGCAGGTATCTTGTCGTCGAGCTCTTCCTGGCTCAAAACGTCCGGCAGGTTGTCCCGCGTGATCTGGCTCGCCATGCCATTCCCAGTTCCGGTAGGCACAGGCGTCTGGGTCAAATCGACTTGGGACTGCTGCGAAAAAGCGCACACTGCAACTGCTTGCCAAAGAACGAGTGCGGATACCCGCGTCGATTTGCGAAGCTTAGTCACAAGTCTCTTCCGCCCAATTCGAATTGAAGTCGCCAAACAAGGCTAATCCATGCCGCAAGGGCCTGAACACATCTGTTCCTCCTCTGCATAGACCGTGACACAGCACACAAACTCCTGCGCAATATCCACTACCCTAGTTACGTGAGCACTTCGCCCATTTCGATCCTCTCCCGGTTCTCTCCGCTGGAGCATGAGCGCTTTGCCGCTCATCGTGAACTTGAAGCGCGCCTCAAAGCCAGGCTTCGCGGTGATGTGCTGTTCGACACGGGCTCCCGAGCTCTCTTCGCCGCCGACGCCTCCAACTACCGCCAGCTTCCAATCGGTGTCATTTACCCGCGCGACGCGGTGGATGTGCAGGCAGCGATGGACGCCTGCCACTCCACCGGAGCCGCCGTCCTTCCGCGCGGCGCTGGAACGTCGCTCGCCGGCCAAACCGCCAACGTTGCCGTGGTCTTCGACTTTTCCCGTTACATGAACGCCCTGCAGGGCATTGACCCCACTGCGCGCCTCGCCGTCGTCGAGCCCGGCATCGTCCTCGACCACCTGCGCGACGCCGCCGAACGTCACCACCTCACCTACGCGCCCGACCCCGCCACGCACTCCCGCTGCACCCTCGGCGGCATGATCGGCAACAACTCCTGCGGCACCCACGGCCTGCTCGGTGGCAAGGTCGTAGACAACGTCGAGTCCATGGACCTCGTCCTCTACGACGGCACGCACCTCACCGTCGGACCCACCTCGCCCGGGCAGCTCGAAAAGCACATCCGCCATGGCGGCCGCGTGGGCGAAATCTACACCGGCCTCGCCCGCATCCGCGACCGTTATTCCGACCTCATCCGCGCCCGCTTCCCGCGCATCCCGCGCCGTGTCTCCGGCTATAACCTCGACGAACTCCTCCCTGAGAGCCACTTCAACGTAGCCCGCGCCCTTGTCGGCAGTGAGGGCACCTGCGCCACCGTCGTCTCCGCCACGCTCAACCTAACAGACAGCCCGCCGCATCGCGTCCTCACCGCGCTCGGATTTCCCGACGCCTTCCTCGCTGCCGACGCCGTTCCGCAGGTGCTCGAGCACGGCCCCATTGGCCTCGAAGGCTTCGACGGCTTGCTCCTCGACTTCATGCGCCGCAAGGGCCTCGCCGTCGATGAGGTCGCGCTGCTTCCCCCGGGCAACGGTTTCCTCCTTGTTGAAATAGGAGCCTGGACCGCCGAAGAAGCCCAGGCCAAAACCGAAGCCCTTGTCCGCGCCGTGCAAACGTGGTCGTCCGCGCCCACCGCGCGTACTTACTCCGCTGAAGACGCCGCCCACGTCTGGCATGTCCGCGAGTCCGCGCTCGGTGCCACCGTCTTTGTCCCCGGTGAGCCCGAGGGCTGGGAGGGCTGGGACGACTCCGGCATCCCGCCCGAGCATCTCGGAGCCTACCTGCGCCAGCTCGCCGCTCTCATGCGCGAGTACGGCTACCGCAGCCCGCTCTACGGCCACTTCGGCCAGGGCTGCGTCCATCTCCGCATCAACTTCGACTTTCGCTCTGAAGAAGGTCTGCGCAAGTTCCGCGAATTCCTCGACCGCGCTGCCGACCTCGCCATCAGCTTCGGCGGTTCGCTCTCCGGCGAGCACGGCGACGGCCAGGCCCGTGCCGCACTGCTCCCCAAGATGTTCGGCCCCGAGCTCATGCAAGCCTTCCTCGAGTTCAAGGCGCTCTGGGACCCCACCAACCACATGAACCCCGGCAAACTTGTCGATCCCGTGCGCGTCTACGATCCCATCGAGAACCTGCGCCACGGCCCAGACCCCGCCGGCCACAACCACACCCCGCTTGAAACCCACTTCGTCTTTGCCAGCGATCAAGGCTCGCTTGAGCGCGCCACCGAGCGCTGTGTCGGTGTCGGCGCCTGCCGCAACACAAAGGACGGTGTCATGTGCCCCAGCTACCGCGCCACGGGCGAGGAGCAGCACTCAACCCGCGGCCGTGCCCGCCTGCTCTGGGAGATGCTCGCCGGAGCTCTCCGCGACGAAGGCTTCCAAAGCGAAGCCGTCCACGATGCCCTCGATTTGTGCTTAAGCTGCAAGGCCTGCAAAACCGAGTGCCCCGTGCAAGTCGACATGACGGCCTACAAATCCGAGTACCTCGCTCAGCGCTACAAGGGGCGCCTCCACCCGCTCCATCACTACGTCTTCGGATTCGCCGACAAACTCGCACGCCTCGGCTCCCTGACTCCAGCACTCACCAACTTGGTGCTCACCGGTCCGCTCACCAGCCCGCTCATCAAACATATCGTCCGCGTTGCCCAGCCTCGCCAACTCCCCAGTCTGGCGCCGAAAAACTACACCAAGAGCCGTAAGAGCAATGCCCCCCTGCCCACGAACCCGGGTGCCCCAGGTCTTGAAAAGACCTGGGAAAGCACGGACCCATCACGGTGCGAAGCGCAATTGGCCCCACCGCAGGTGGTTCTCTTGTGGCCGGATACGTGGAACAACTACTACCATCCGCAGTCGCTGCAGGCCGCCGAGCAGGTGCTCACAGAGGCTGGCTTCGCTGTCCGCACACCTGCAAAACACATCTGCTGCGGCCGCGCCCTCTATGACTTCGGCCACCTCGACATTGCACGCAGTTATCTAGCCAATGTGCTCTATACCATGGCGCCTGAGATCGAAGCAGGCCTTCCATTCATTTTCCTCGAACCCAGCTGCGCCAGCGTCTTCAAGGATGAGCTCCCCGAACTCTTCCCCAACGACCCCCGCGCCAAGCGGGTCAGGGAACAGGTCTGGCTCCTCGCCGACTGGCTCGCCGCCAGAGCTCCGGACTTCGTTAACGGCCGCCTCGCGGGCCAGAACATCCTCGTCCACGGCCACTGCCACCACAAGGCCGTCTTCGGCGGACCAAAGAGCGAGATCGCCCTCCTGCGTCAGGCCGGAGCCACCGTCACGCCCATCGAGTCCAGCTGCTGCGGCATGGCCGGCCCGTTCGGGTTTGAGGCCGACAAGTTCGAGCTCTCCAGGACGATCGCAAACCTGAGCCTCATCCCCGCCGTCGAATCTGCCAGCGCCGATACCGTCATCGTCGCCGACGGCTTCAGCTGCCGCGAGCAGATCCACCAGCTAGGCCACCGCCAAGCCCTGCACTTCGCTGAAGTATTGGCGAACACGCGCTCCAAATAGCGCACCTTCCATCGGCAAGTAACATCACCGCCCACCGGAATGTCGCGCTGTCGTTCGGCTCACAGGTCGTCGATGCGCAACTCCACATCTGCGCCTTGCCAGGCCGTCTCAAACGCCTGCCGAACCCACGCCGCCTCGTAGTCGCGCTGCTGGCGATTGAGTGCTTCTGCCAGACCGAACAGCGAGCGCGGATTCCGCGGATTCTGCTCCAGGTCCTCGCGAAACACCTGTTCTGCCGCTTTCGCGTCTCCTGCCCGCAGCAGCATTCCTCCCAGCGACTCACGCACGGGGTAGTACCAGTCGGCAGGCTCGTTATAGAGCAACTTGTCCTGTTCGGCTGCTGCTTGCCGCAGGAGGGTGATCGCATTCTCTGTCGTTCCGCGCGCAGCGGCAATTCGCGCAGCAAGGATCGTATCGGCCAGTTGGTAGATCTGCCACGAGTGGTTCTCTACCGGAGGCATGAAGATCGTCTCCCGTGGCTCCGCGCGCTCCAATGCAGCCAGTTGCTTCTCGAGCGCCTCAGCCTCATCGACCTTTCCGTGCGCTGCCAGTGCCATGCCTCGTCCGTAGAGCCAGAATGCCTTCAGCACGGAGATCGGTTCAGCCGGTTCCTTGATCTTGAGCAGATCGTCCCATCGGCCGCAGCGGACGGCCATCTCTACCGGCATACCCAGAAAGGGAGCAACCATAGGCATCTCGTGCAAGGCTGGTTGCAGTACTGTGGCAAGCCTGTTTGCTGATTCGCGTGCAGCCGCGCAGTGCCCCTGCATGCTGGCAGCAACCGCGCCAAAGTGCAGATTGTGCGAGTAGTACATCATCATGTACATGCCCTGCGCGCCTGTCGCGGCAGCATAGGCTTCGTCGGCCTTTGCGGCAGCCGCGTTCTGCTCGCGCGCACCGCTGAAGTTCCCCGTCCGTTCGTAGATGTGCGATGGCATGTGCACCAGATGACCCGCGGCTGGTGCCAGTTGTGCAATCTGATCGGCTTGGGCCAGCGCGCGCTCCGGATGCGGCGATGCCTCTACCGCGTGAATGTAGAGATGCATCGCACCAATGTGGTGAGGATCGTGCCGCAGCACATCCTCGAGTGTTGCCACAATCTCATCCGTGCCCGGGGCAGGCGTTCCATCTGCGTTCCACAGCCGCCACGGCCGCAGATTCATCATGCTGTCGGCAAACAGCGTGGCTGCATCCAGATCGTCGGGATACTTGCGGCGCAGAGCGCGCATCGCATTGGAGTAGTCCACATCGAGCTGGTGATAATCGGCCTTCGCGTCGTGCGAAAACCGCTTCGCCATCGCTTCGATGTAGTCTTTCTCCGCCTGTGGCGCGTCAACGCTCAGTGCCCGCGCCTTGTCCACCGCATCCGCTGCCAGTTTTTCCCGGTCCGGATCCACGGGCAGGTTGTAGTTCGGCCCCACGGCCAGCGCCAGTCCCCACCACGCCATGCCAAGTTGTGGATCGAGATCCGCAGCCTTCTGAAACGCGCGCGCGGCCTCATCATGATTGAAGGCATACACCAGCCGCAGTCCCTGGTCGAAGTACTTCTGCGCCTCCACGTTCCGGCTTGAAACCGGATGATGCAGATTGCTCAATCCATCCATCAGGAAAACGGGTTTCGTGCCAGCAGGATCTTGTGCCCAGCCCAAACAAGCTGCCAGAAACACAGCAGCCGTCGCTAGTGCCTTCATTGCGACCTCCTCGGTGCAGGGAAAAGGGGAATAGGGGAATGACCGCATACTAGCTGGGGAAGACAGCACCAGCAACCCGATTCTATCTTCCATAGATCTCAGAGCGCGGTCCGCAGTTGCAGGCCGCGCTCCGATGTTCAGCGTTGTTTAGCTCTTCTTCAGATCCGGAAAAATCGTCACCCGCAGATGCGTAGCTCCATACGGCACCAGCGTGAGCTCTTTCTCCGCACCCAGCGCGTGGTCTGCCACCTCCGGCAGCGGCGGCGTAAACACCTGCTTCGCGTCCTCCGGATTCACCTGCAGCTCCCACCCGGCAATCGTCCTCCCCGGTGCCGTAAGCGTCACCGGCGGATCCACCCACGGGTCCTTGGTCATCGCTTTACGGCGTACCGTCACTTGCGCGTTCAGCCGCGCCTCGTCCACCGCCAGCCCGTAGTTCCACGCGCTCTTGGGCATCGCATTCCAGCTCGGAAACTCCGGCGTCGTGTACTTCTCCTCCACCACCGGTGTCCACTCCGGTTCGATGTTCAGTGCAAACACCAGCGGCCCGTGCTCCACGCACACGCCGCTCTGCGGCCAATGTGAAACAGCCGTGCGCATCGGCAGAGTCAATGTCACCGTGTCGCCATCGCTGAACCGCCGTGCGAGCGTAGCAAACCCATTGCGCACCGTCCCCAGCGCGACCGTCTTACCGTTCACCGCCAGTTTCGGCTCCGCGCACCACGCAGGAATCCGCAGAGACAGCGGGAACTCCACCGCCTTCGCCGTCTTCACCGTCAGATGAATCTGCTCGTCGAAGGGGTAGTCGGTCTCCTGCGCAATCTCGATCTCCTGCGACTCAGTGCCCACTGTCGCCTTCACGCGTGAAGGGCCATAGAGTGCCGCCGCCAGTCCGCCCTTTGTGTCCTTCATCCACATCCTGATCACGTAGTTCGGATACAGCCGGTGAACATCTCCGCCGCAGCACGCCGTACGCTGCCCTGGGTTTGGCTGGAATGCCATCATCCTCCCGCCGTGCTCCATCACGTTGTGGTCTGAGTTCAGCGTCGCCAGAAACTGGTTCGGGCAGCTGAAGTACTGCAGCGCCTTCCAGTCCTTCTTCAGCGCGCCAAATCCCGCGTTCATGCACGCGCGCTCCACGTGGTCGGCCCACTGCGCATCGCCTGTAGCCATCAGCATGTAGCCCCACGACCACGTGTGGTCCGTGATGTCGCAGGTCTCATGAGAGTCGAGAGCAGTGCGCGTACGGTAGAACTCCGACGTCGAAGGCACCCCGTCAATCAGCATGTGGTGGTCAAAGATCCTCCGCTGCGCCGCCAACGCAAACTTCAGATACTCGTCCTTGCCCGTGTAGAGATACAGAATCGCCGGCTGCTTCGCCGTCTCCACATAGGTCACGCCGTGCGCATCAATAGGCGTCGCCGCAAACACGCGCAGCGGTGTCAGATCGCCGCCGTCCGCGCCCGGCTTGGTCACCGTCAGGTAGTCGCGCCAAGCATTCTCCGCCAGCGTCAGCAGCCGCGCGTCGCCTGTCCGCTCATATACCCACAGCATGTCCTCCACGTTCGTCACGTTGCGGATCGGCTTGCCGTAGTCCGTCTTGTCGTTCAGGTAGTGCTTGCGCAGCGCCTCCACCGCGTCCGGATTCGTGCCCGCATCTGCGCTCGCCGCCAGCCCGCGAAAGAAGATGGTCTGCGGCCAGCGATGAAAATTCTCCGT
>DCFV01000061.1 GCA_002314435.1 Acidobacteriaceae bacterium UBA1795
TCAATAGGGAACGATTGATAACTTCGATCCCGCCGTACAAAGCTTGGCCCCTCCTGCCTGATTCTGGCCGAGAGACAATCGCTTCATCTGACTCACCTCTTCAAGAATGCGCGACTCGCCTGCTTACACTGCAACCGGTTCAGGTTTAATTCTTTCTCTCGCGTGGAGATCGAATGAGATGTGATCGTATTTGCAAATCGTCTTCACAGCCGGCTTGGCAGTCATCGGGCCCGAGGGGAGTCCGCCGCCCGGCATGACCCACTGTCCCACCATCAGGAAGCGGCCGAGTCCCGGCAGCGTGTTGGGAAGAGGTTTGAAACTGGCGCCCGGTTCAACGAGCCACCCTTCCATGGACCCTCTCCAGTTGCCTGTATAGCGAATTACGCTGGCTGGCGTGGATACATCGGTTGTCTCGATTGCTGCACGAACTCCCGGAATCCGGCTTTCGAGAACGCCGATCACCGCCTCTGCAATGCGCTGTTTTTCAGCGCGATATTCGGAAGGATTGTTGCTGCGCAGATCGGTCCAGTATTGGAAGTTGCGAGTGGGAAGAAGGCAGGTAACCGCGGTCTTGCCCGCTGGGGCAAAGGTCGGGTCAAAGTGGAAGATGCGGAATCCAACGTATCCGAGCTCAGTGCCTGGATCGACCATGATCGGCGAGTGCAAGAGACGCGTGGCCATCGGCGGCTGATCACTGAGGTCGAGCCCCACGCCCAGCGAGACCTGCAGATAGGAGGCGAAGAGCGGCCTTTCGTTGTAGATTCTGCGGGTCGCTTCATCGACATATCTTCCGTCAAGCAGATCGAAGATGGTGGCGTGTCCGTCAGCGGCAGACACGATCCAATCGGCCAGCAGGGTCTCGCCACCCTCAAGTAGCACACCGACCGCCGTATCGCGCTCCACGAGGATTCGCTCCACTTTGGCATTGAAGCGAATCTTGCCGCCGAGACTGGCGATCGTCTCTTCGATGAGGCGAATGATCGCCTGCGATCCTCCGATGCAGTAGCCCGCATTACCCTCATTCATCCAGGCTAGAGAGAGAACCATTGCGATCGCAGACATCTTTCCTATGTCACCGTTTGCAAAGAAGCCTTTCAGCAGTGGATCGGAAAAGCGATCAGCATATTCCGCGCCGCTGATCTTCGACAGCTTTGTCAGCAGGGGAAAGATGGGCAGATCACGCAGCATATTGAGCCAGTGATCGACCAGGGCACCACTGGGGTCGATGATTCTGAATCTGGCTAGGGCACGCACGGAGTGCGTGAAATTGCGAATCGCGGCCGCATCCTGCGGAGCGCGCCTGAGAAGTTCAGCTTCAAGGCGATCCACATTGGTAAAGATGCTCAAGCGCTCTCCTTCGGCGTTTTCGATTCGAACAAACTCATCTGAATTCACGAACGTGAGCTTGTCGATATCGAAGACCTCCTGCCACTGCGAATGGAACTCTCCACCGGGTTTTGAACCGACCAACCAGTGCAGGCAGGTTTCGAAGGTATATGGGCCGCGGCGCCAACTCATTGCGAGGCCGCCGGCCATGTCGTGCATCTCCAGAACCTCAACCTGATAGCCGCACCTCAGTGCGTACACGGCGGTGCACAGGCCGGCGATGCCGCCGCCAATGATGACGATCTTTCGCCCATTCTGATTCATGCGATCCCGCTCCTTTGGCGAGCAACACCTTCGGTGGCGCTCATTTCGGCGAGGCAGGGCGGGTTCCCAAAGAAACCTGAGGTCGCTCAAGGGAGGGGCAAGCGAGCGGTTCAGGCCTAGATGGGAACCGGGCCCGCAATTCAGCGAGCGATCCTATGAGTCGCATTGTGGCAATGCGGTGATGCGAGTCACACTTCGATGACACTCGATCATGCCCAATAGAACCACTACCTTAGAGGCAACCGCAACGGCAATAACCTTTGCCAGTGACAGCAGCCGTAGCGTGATGGTTACGCGTGGTTATCGCCACAACCTGGATCTGCTTCGGCGGGCGATCGAATTGGAGATCTAGCCTTCAAGAAGCAATACACGTGCCGGGTGGAGTTGAATATGCCAAGGCTGAGGCCGGGTGCGTAGGATGTGCCAAATTTCCTTCGGTATGTCGGCCTGCAGATGTGCCGGGTCTCCTGGCTGCGGTGCCGAATGGAGGCGTAAGTACAGTGTCATTTCGTGCGGGGCTTCACTCGTGCTGACCAGCCAGCATGGAAATGCATTCACATCCTCGCCTGTGCTCTTGAAGAGCATCTGATGCGATCGGTAGCCGACGTGTGTCAGAAGTGCGGTTGGATGAATAGCCGTCGTGAGTTCACAGTCCCATGCTGGAACTACAATGCGATCCAGTCCGCACGGCGTAGCGGTAACGATGTTCTTACACCCAGTAAGGCGTGCAGCAGCTACAGTCCCAGGCCGGTCCCATAATTGCTGACGGGGACCGCTCGCGATGACATTGCCTCCAGCAAGAACGAGAAGATCTGTACAAAAGCGGAAGGCTTCTTCCATGTCGTGTGTCACAAATACGACAGCGCCATTGAACGATGCCAGCGTTTCGCGAAGCTGTTCCTCGGTCTGCCGGCGCAGATGAGGGTCGAGCGCGGCGAATGGTTCATCCAGTAGTAGAGCGTCCGGCTCCATCGCCATACAGCGGGCGATCGCCACGCGCTGGCACTGACCTCCGGAGAGCTCACGTGGAAAACGATGGGCCAGTTCCGTCAAGTGCATAGAAGCGAGAAGTCGCTCTACGCGGGCGCGTCTCTCCTTTGCAGTCAGTCCACGAAAGCCGAAGCCAACATTCTCAGCAACCGTCAGGTGAGGGAACAGTGCGTAATCCTGGAAGACTACTCCGATCCGTCTTTGCGCGGCAGGAACATTGATTCCTGCTGCGCTGTCGAAGAGCACGCGGCCATTGAGAACGATCCGTCCCTTGTCTGGCGTGGAGACACCTGCGATCGCGCGCATCGTAAGGGACTTTCCAGAGCCTGATGGTCCAAGCAATCCGACAGCGCCATTCCCCGCGGTCAACGATACACGAAGCTGAAAGCCTTCAAGACGACGTTCGATTGTTGCTTCGAGCAAGGCTCTGTGGCTGTCCCCTGTCTTTTGAATAGGAGTTATGGCGCGGGGAGCGGCTTTCTCCCCATTCATTGCTTCGAACGCAGCGGGCCGTCTTCTCTTCTCGTAGTAGAGCAATCTCATGATCGCGAGCGATATGACTACGATGAAGCCAACCCATACCAGCGCGGCGTGCATGTCGCCGCTTTCGGCAAAAGAAAAGACTGCGATCGGCATGGTCTGTGTTCGCCCCGGAATGTTGCCCGCGAGCATCAAGGTGGCGCCAAACTCACCCATGGCGCGCGCAAAGGCCAGAACCGTCCCAGCCAGCACGCCCGGCGCAGCAAGAGGTAGCAGGACTCTGCGAAATACCGTCCACTCCCGTGCACCCAGTGTCCGTGCTGCGTCAAGTAAAGTGGGGTTGACTTGTTCAAAAGCTCCCAAGGTTGTGCGGTACATCAGCGGAAACGCCACTACGGTGGCCGCGATTACCGTGGCAGGCCAGGAAAAAGCTATGGTGAAGCCGATTTGCTCCAGCAAGTGGCCCAGCAGGCTTCTGCGACCAAATACCAAGAGAAGGAAGAATCCAACCACAGTAGGGGGCAAGACGAGCGGTAGCGTCAGGACACCATCGATCCACGCCCGCACTCCACCGCGGAACCGGTACATACGCCACGCCCCGTAGAGACCAAGGAAGAAGGTAGCTGCGGTAGCTGTGCACGTTGTGGCAACGGAGATGATGAGTGGAGAGAAATCGATCGACGGCGTCACGATGAGGCCATTGTAAAGCCATGCCGGAGAAAGATCGCTTGTGCAGCGGGCGTAGTGAGAAAGCCTAAAAATGCACGGGCGTCCTTCTCATTGCGTGTTCCCCTCACGACCGCGATGGGGTAGACGATCGGGTCGTGCGAATTGTCTGGCGCGATCGCGACAACGCGTACCCTCGTAGAGAGAAGCGCGTCTGAGGAGTACACCATACCCGCATCAGCGTTGCCTGTCTCCACATACGTCAACACCTGGCGTACATCTTTACACAGCACAAGCTTCGAACTGACGTTGTCATAGAGGTGAAAATACGTCAGTGCCTCACGGCCGTACTGACCGGCAGGCACACTCGAAGGCTCACCAAGAGCGATGAGTCGAACGTCTTTGCCGGTCAAGCCTGAGAACCCGCCCAGACGAGAATCCTTTGGGGCGACGAGTACGAGTCGGTTCTTCAGCAG
>DCFV01000049.1:0-2401 GCA_002314435.1 Acidobacteriaceae bacterium UBA1795
CTGGAAGATCGACATCAAGAGCGAGGAAGAAAAGCGCCAGGAAGTGGAGCAGCAGATGCAGGCTCTCTCCGGCGGCCCGACCACACCGATCGAGCAGGTCACCGAACTGGGCGACACCATCATTCAGAAGCTGGTAGCCGCCGGCATCACCACGGTGGAAGCGCTGGCCGACATGACGCCCGAGCAGCTCGAAGAGATCCCCGGCATCGGCGAAAAGACCCTGGAGCGCATCAGCGTTGCCGTGCGGCATTACTTCGGCCACTTTGAAGAGGGCGAAGAGGGTGCGCCGGAAGAAGCTGCTGAGGCGACGGCCGAAGGCGAGGCTGAAGTGGCTACACCCGACGCCGCTGTCGACTCCGCCGAGGCGGAGCTCGAAAACGCACAGGACGTGCTGCATGAGTCCGAGCAGGTGGAAGCAGCCGCAGCCGAGGAAGAGCTGTCTGCGACCGATGCCGAGCCCGAGACTGATGTTTCTGCTGAGACTACAGGCGAACCCCTCACCTCGGCCGAGCAGGCCGTGGAGGACGTACCCGTGGCCAATGGCCATGAAGAAGACAAGGAAGAAGAGAGCGGCGCGTAAGATGCGCCGCCTTTTGCAAGCGGATTCAGGCGATAATGGAAGTTCCACATGCCATTGCACTGAGGTAGCTATGAGCGACTAAGGGCTATGGGTAACACTTTTCGAAAAGAGGCGGATGAGCAAGGTTCGAATCAACGATCTCGCACGCGAGCTGGAAGTCAAGAGCCGGCAGATTCTTGACGTGTTGACGGAGCTCGGCATGGGCGCCGGCAAGACACATTCCAGTTCGATAGAGGACCACGAAGCCGTAAAGGTGCGCGCGCACATTGAGCATGGATCGCGTTCCGCGTCCAGCGCAGCGCGCAGCGCGCAGACCATTGCGCCCAAGATCGACCTGTCGCACGTGTCCAAGCCCGGCGACGTTTTGAAAGCCATTCTGGCCAAGAAACAGGAAGAGGAAGCTGAGGCGCATCGGCCGCATGTCACTGCCAAGCCCGTGCCCCCCGCTCCGGCTGCCCCGGTCAAGGCGGTTCCGGCACGGCCCGCCGCGCCGGCTGCTGCTGCGCCCCCGGCGGCGCCAGCGCGTCCCGAGCCGCGCAAGATTATGCCGCAAACCACGCGGCCTGCGCCTCCTATCGTGTCCGTACCGCCGCCCACCCGCGCCGTGGCTTCAAAGCCGCCCGTGGGCGCGGTGGTTGCCAAGCCCCCCGTGGCAGGCACCCACGCACGCCCGGCCGTCTCCGTTGTGCCCCCCGTTGCCGTGGTAGTCAAGCCGCCCGTGGCTCCGGTGGTGAAGGAAACCCCGGCTCCGACAGCAGAAACGCCCGCGCCGGTCGCCAAGGCCCCCATGGCCGCCGCCCCAACTCCCGCTGCGCCCGTTACCGTGGAAGCGGTTGCCGCGCCGGCTCCTGTGGCTTCCGCTACGCCCGTTGCTGCTGCGTCCACCGCGCCTGTTACGCACGCGCCTGCTGCGACCGCGGAAAAGGTCCACGCCCCCGTAACGGAAGCGCCTGAGGCCCCGGCGGCTACTGCTGCCCCGGCTGCGTCTGCCACACCGGCATCTCCTGCTGTGCCTGTGCGCCGCGTGGTGATGCCGCAAACCGGCCCTCGCCCCGTCTACAAGGCTCCGCCGCCCCCCCCGGGTGGTGCCCCGGCTGCCCCGCAGGGCACCGGCATTCAGCGCGGACGCCCGATCTTTGATCGTCGCCCGCCGGGAGCTCCCGGCACGTTTACTCCGCGCCCGGCTGGCGCTCCGGGGCAGTTCCCCGGCGGCCCGCGGCCCAAGCATCCCACGCGCACCACACCCGGCGGATTCACCCCCGGCGCTCCCGGTGGTCGCCCCGGCTTTGGTGCACGCCCCGGCTTCGGCGCACCCCGCCCCGGCGGCTTTGGTGCACGGCCCGGCTTTGGTCCCGGCGGCGCACCGCCTCCGGGTGAAGCGCCGCGCCCGCAGCGTGCCCCCTCCAAGGGCCGCGGCGGCCGCAATCAGTACCCCAAAACGAAGGAAGGCCCGATGAAGGGCTTTGTGCCGCCGCCGCGCTTTGGCGGGGCAGCACAGTTCAGCATGGAGCCACTGCCCATCACGCGTGAAATCACCGTGACCGAGGGCATCAGCGTGAAGGATCTGGCCGAGAAACTCGAAATCCGCGCTAAGGATCTGATCGCCATCCTGCTCATGCGCGGCGTCTTCGTCACCGTCAACCAGTCGCTCGACGCCGAGATGGTGAAGGACGTGGCCGCCAAGTTCGGCGCCGCCGCCAGCGTCATCAGCTACGAAGAAGAGCTGGAAAACGAAGCCATCGAAGAGGTGCTCGACGTCGACAAGACCGACGTCGTCGAGGTTCCGCGTGCGCCTGTGGTCACCGTCATGGGCCACGTCGA
>DCFV01000049.1:2665-2824 GCA_002314435.1 Acidobacteriaceae bacterium UBA1795
CGGCAAGACCTCGCTGCTCGACGCGATCCGCGAGACCGAGGTCGCTGCGGGCGAAGCCGGCGGCATCACCCAGCACATCGGCGCCTACAAGGTGCGCTTCTCCAAGGAAGGCTCTCCAGCTTCGGGCCGCGAGATCGTCTTCCTCGACACCCCGGGCCA
>DCFV01000049.1:3161-3723 GCA_002314435.1 Acidobacteriaceae bacterium UBA1795
GCCGACGACGGCGTGATGCCCCAGACGCTCGAAGCCGTCGACCATGCCAAGGCAGCCGGCGTACCGATCATCGTGGCCGTCAACAAGATCGATAAGCCCGAAGCCAACCCCGACCGCGTGAAGAAGCAGCTCGCCGATCGCGGCCTGATTCCCGAAGAGTGGGCGGGTGGCGGCGAGGGCTCCACGGTCTTCGTTGAAGTCTCGGCGAAGAAACGCATCAATCTCGACGGCCTGCTCGAGATGATCTGCCTGGTCTCCGACATCAAAGCCCCCAAGGCCACGCCGGGCCGCAAGGCTGTCGGCTCGGTCATCGAGGCCAAGCTCGACCGCGGACGTGGCGCCGTGGCGACGGTGCTCGTGCAAGACGGCACCCTGAAGCTGAACGACAGCTATATCGTCGGCAACACCTTCGGCAAGGTCCGCGCCATGTTCGACGACCGCGGCAGACCCCTCGAAGAGGCTGGCCCCTCGACTCCGGTCGAAGTGCTCGGTCTCGAATCAATGCCTGACGCCGGCGATACGTTCCTCGTCGTCGCCGACCGCGACAAGGCCAAGGGCATTG
>DCFV01000049.1:3983-9056 GCA_002314435.1 Acidobacteriaceae bacterium UBA1795
GCGCAGTACCGCAAGATGAAGGAGCGCGAGGCGCAATTGGCCAAGAGCTCCCGTGTCTCGCTCGAAGGCCTCGCCGAGCAGATTCGCCAGGCCGGCGTAAAGGACCTCGCCCTGATCATCAAGGGCGACGTGACCGGCTCGGTCGAAGTGCTGGCCGACTCGCTGGTGCAGATGTCCACCGAAAAGGTGCGCATCAAGGTCATCCGCTCCGGCGTTGGCTCCATCACGGAGAGCGACGTGCTGCTCGCGGCCGCCTCCAACGCCATTGTCATCGGCTTCAACGTGCGCCCCGAGCGCAAGGCGGCAGAACTGGCCCAGCAGGAAGGCGTGGACATTCGCCTGCACTCGATCATCTACGAGTTGCAGGACGAGATGCGCGCCGCCATGATGGGACTGCTCGAGCCGGTCTTCAAGGAGAACTACCTGGGCCGCGCCGAAGTGCTCAACATCTTCCGTATTCCCAAGGTGGGCACGATTGCCGGCTGCCGTGTGCAGGACGGCGTCATCCGCCGCGACTCGGATGTGAAGGTGATGCGCGGTGGCGAGCAGGTCTTCAAGGGCAAGGTGGGTTCGCTCAAGCGCTTCAAGGACGATGCCAAGGAAGTCACCAACGGCATGGAGTGCGGTATCGGTCTGCAGAACTCCGGCGACCTGAAGGAAGGCGACATCATCGAAGCCTTCACCACGGAGAAGATCGCCGCCGAACTGGGAGCTCTTACCTCGGCCAAAGCATAGCCCTCAACCAATGCAACTCAACGGCCCGCAGCCTGCACAAGCTGCGGGCCGTCTTCTTGTTCCCGTAAAAAAATTCCGAACACCCGTGTTCCTTCCGCCGTCTTGGCAAGTAGAAAGACGAACGTGGATGACCTTTGCACCATCTGGCCGCCGCAAGGAGAACGCGAGAGCTTGACCACCGACCTGGATGCGGAGTTTACGGCTCTTGTGCAACGTCAGGCACGCTTCGTCTTTCGGGTCGCTTATGCAGTATTGCTCAACGCACACGACGCGGAAGATGCCGTGCAGGAGACATTCTTGAAGCTCTATCGCAATCACGGCTGGCGTCATGCGCAAAACGAGCGGGCGTTCCTGGCGCGCGCCGCATGGCGTGTCGCGGTCGACCTGCGGCCTCGCGCATCGTCACCATCCGTAACACACGACCTGCTTGAATTTGTTGATACCGCGCCTTCACTGGAGCCCGGGCCAGAGCAGACACTCGTCTCCGCTGACCAGCATGCGCTGATTCACTCCATGATGAACACCTTGCCTGAGGAACTTCGACTGTCCCTCGTTCTTTCTTCGTTTCAGGAGCTCAACTCCCGGGAGATCGGCTCCGTCCTGGGTATTCCCGAGGGCACGGTGCGCACACGGCTCCACCGTGCTCGCCAGATCCTGCGCGACAAGCTCGCGCGTCTCCAAGTCCACCCTTCGGAGGTGCGTCATGCCTGACCGTGACGATCTTGACAGCCTGCTCGATGCGGCACTCAACACCTACGCCGATCCGGGGCCAAGCTCCGGACTTGAGCACCGCGTCCTTGCGCGGATCAGCACGCAAAACACGCCTGTGTGGCCCCGCTGGCGCTTGCACTGGGCTGCACTGGCAGCCGTGCCCGCTGGTCTTGTGCTGATGTTCATCCTTGCGCCATGGCGGCATGTGCCGCCGCACATCGCTCCCAAAGCAGTCGCACCTGCCGTGCTCCCCATGACCGCATCTACCGTTACGCCCGAGACTCCGCCCCCCGGCTGGCAAGCCATCGCCCGCGTGACAAGAACAGCGGACCGCGTTAGCCCGCAACCCGCTGCGCCGCCGAAACTGGATATCTTCCCTGCTCCCACTCCGCTGAGCAAACAGGAGCAGGCCCTGGTCCGTTTCGTAACGCAAACTTCAGAAACACAGCACAAAGATTTTATGGAGGCGCAGCAACAGGCCGCCGCGCCGCTGCGCATCGCCTCCATCTCTATCCCTCCCATCGAACCGCCCGTTGAGGGCAAGGAGTAGAAACCCATGCGTAAATTTGCTCTGATGTCCAGCCTTCTGCTGTTTGCCTTGGCCCTGCCGCCGCTCGCCCGCGCTCAGGACGCCAACAAGCCCGCCGAAAACGCGAAAGCCGCCGAAGCCGCGCCCAACTTCTACCACCTCGTGTTTGTCGTGCAGGAACTGGACGCAGCCGGCAAGCCCGTCAACAGCCGCACCTACACGACGAACGTCAGCACCGACCCAAAGCACTCTGGTTCGATCCGCACTGGTTCGCGTATCCCAATTGCCACTGGAGCGTTTGCAGGCGGCGGCGAGAAAGGCCAGGTTGAAACCCAGTTTCAGTACATCGACGTCGGAGTGAACTTCGATATTCGCCGAATCGAGGATGTACGGCACGAACTCGGGATCGATCTTGCCGCTGAAATCAGTAGCATTGCTGAGGCCAGCGACGCCCGCCTTCACCAACCCGTCATCCGCCAGAACAGGTGGCAGACGCAGGTGCTGATTCCTGTCAGCAAGGCAACGGTCCTGTTCTCATCTGATTCAATCGACAGCAAGGGCAGCCTTCAGGTCACCGTCACAGCGACACCGATCCAGTAATCCTCGCCATGAGCGTACCGCACGTGCGTTACAGCGGATACTTCTCCACTGCGACGCAACGCGCAGCCACAGTGCGGCTGAGCGCCGCCGCATTGGCCGGCGTAAAACGCGCCAGTCGCCGCAGAATGGCCAGTTGCGTACGCAGCGCATCGCCCTCGCCGCTGGCCGCCAGCACGCGCCGCGCCGCCTGCTCAGCCAGTGCCATGGACTCGTCTGCCAGTAGGCCGGTCATCGCCGCCGCCACCTCCGCCGTGGCGCGGCCGGCTGCCGCCAGCTTGCGCGCGCGCAGCAGCGCGGACTCCAGCGCATACACCTGGCTGATCATGTCGGCCAGGTCCGCCATCACTTCCTGCTGCTGGTCCAGCGCCGTCAAGAACCGCTGGCTCGCCACGCCTGCGGCAAACAGCGACATCTTCTTCACCGATGCCAGCACTTCCCCTTCGCGCGCCAACACCTCGCCGCTCTCGCCGCCCGCATCGAACTGCGGCGGCTCCATCACCTCATCCATCACACTCTTGATGGCGGCAACGAGCTGCAGCTTTCCTGTCGCGGCGCGCTTCATCAGCCAGCCGGTGATAATCAACCGGTTGATCTCGTTGGTGCCTTCAAAGATGCGATTAATCCGCGCGTCGCGATAGAAGCGTTCGGCCGGATACTCCTCCACGTAGCCGTGGCCGCCCATGGTCGCCACCAACTCATCGACCACCAGCGACAGCATCTCCGACCCATAAACCTTCAGAATCGAGCACTCCACCGCGCACTCCTCGATGCGCCGCTGTATCTCGCGCGGATTGTGGCGCTCCGCTTCGCTCAGCGCCTCCATGCCCGCGTCGATTGCGCCCGCCGTGCGGTAGGCCATACTCTCCGCAGCGTACAGCCGCGTGGCGCCAGCGGAGATCTTGCGCTGGATCAGTCCGAACTCGGCGATCGCCTTACCGAAGGCCTTGCGCTCCTTCGCATAGCGCGCCATGTGGGCCAGCGCATGGCGCGCACCGCCGACGCAGGCCACGCCCAGCTTGAAGCGCCCTACGTTCAGCACGTTGAACGCAATGTGGTGGCCCTTGCCTGCCTCGCCCAGCAGGTTGGCCGCCGGCACCTGGCAGTTGTCCAGCACCAGCGGGCATGTCGACGAGCCACGAATGCCCAGCTTGTGCTCCTCCGCGCCGACTGACAAACCCGGCGTCTCGCGTTCTATGAGGAACGCGGAAAACTTCTCGCCATCGATCTTGGCAAACACCGTGTAAAGCCCGGCCATGCCGCCGTTCGTCAGCCACATCTTCTCGCCGCTGAGCGTGTAGGTTGAGCCGTCGGCAGAGAGCGTGGCACGCGTGCGGATATTCATCGCGTCGGAGCCGGAGCTGGCCTCCGAGAGCCCGTAAGCACCGATCAACTCCGCCGTCGCCAACCGTGGCAGGTAGCGCTGCTTCTGCTCCTCTGTGCCGTACCAGACAAGCGGCAGCGCCGCGATGCCCACGTGCGCGCCGAAGGCCGTCGAAACGCTCGCCAGCACGGACAGGTGGTCCGTGATCAGCGTGGAGCTGACCTTGTCCAGCCCCATGCCGCCATACACCTCGGGAATGTCCGGCGCTGTGAGGCCCAGTTCACCTGCCTTGTGCAGGAGCCCCGCCAGCACGCCGGGCTTCTTGGCCTCGATCTCCGTAGCACGCGGCAGAATCTCTTCTCGTGCAAACTGCGCCGCGGTCGCGGCAATCTGCCGCTGCTCCTCGCTCAGGTCTTCCGGTGTAAAAACCTCGGTGGAAGTCCGGTTTTCGATCAGGAAACTGCCGCCTGCGGCGGCAACGATGGGGGAACCAGCGGAAGAGGGCATCAGGATCGCTCCAACTGAGAGGCCAGCTTAGCGCGCGGCCACACCTTCAGGCAATGGATCCCGCACCTCGCCGAGCGGCGCACCCTCAGTGGAAGTCATCGTAGAACCGGCACTTGGCGTTCTCCGGATGCCGCCTCGCCCAGAAGACTTCGCACACTTCAGGCCGATGGGCCAGCCGGGCAATCATCGCGTCATAGGGGTAGTAGTACTCCACTGGCAGCCAGAGCTCCTGCATCTGCCCCTGGCCTGCGTAGCGGACAAGCGCATCTATCCGGTACAGGATCTTGCCGCCTCGCCCTCCATCGAGCGCCCCTATGGGCACGATCCTGGCGTCGAGGATGGCCCCTCGCGCAGTCAGGTGCGAGCGGTCGAAAGGCTCCCGGCCGATCACCAGAATCAGCAATACCACCGCGACAGCGAGCGTGGTCGCGCCCAGTCCCGCCTTGAAGAGCGGGCTTCTCCCCGAGCGAATTTTTGGCGTGCGGACTTGCGCGCGGCTCATGCGTTCCCGCCCATCTGCACCGGATTCTACATCCGCCGCGAGCGGGCGGACGGGCGGCAAAGGGCACAACCGAGGCACTCGCCATCGCTTACAATTGCCTTTACTTCACTAGGGAGGCACTGCCCTGCTCGCCGCGTTTGCCCACTATCTGAATGCCTTCGCCGGCCC
>DCFV01000133.1 GCA_002314435.1 Acidobacteriaceae bacterium UBA1795
GCCCCGGCCAGCTTGAAATGGCCAAGGCCGTCGAGCGCGCCCTCGCCGAGCGGCGCCACCTCATCGTCGAGGCCGGCACAGGCACCGGCAAAACCCTGGCCTACCTGCTGCCCGCCCTGCGCACCGGCCAGCGCGTCATCATCTCCACTGGAACCAAGGCGTTACAGGACCAGCTCTACTTCCGCGACATCCCGTTCCTTGAGTCGCTGCTGGGTGACCTGCGTGTCTGCTACATGAAGGGCCGCGCCAACTACCTCTGCCGCCACAAGCTCGTTGCCCTGCGCAACCAGCCCATCCTGAGCGGATTGGAAGAGATCGACCAGTACCGCCAGATCGCCGACTGGGAGCGAACCACCGAAACCGGCGACCGCTCCGAGCTGTCCGGCCTGCCTGAAGTCAGCGCCCTCTGGTCCAAGCTTGACGCCCGCACCGACGCCTGCCTCGGCACAACCTGCCCGGACTACAGCCGCTGCTTCATTACGGAGATGCGCCGCCGCGCCCTCGAGTCCGACATCATCATCGTTAACCACCACCTCTTCTTCGCCGACCTCTCCGTCAAGCAGGAGGCCGCCGGAGCACCCGACGCCGGAATCCTCCCCGAAGCCGCCGCCGTCGTCTTCGACGAAGCCCATGAATTGGAAGAGGTGGCCTCCAGCTACTTCGGCCTCTCCGTCTCCAACATTCGCTTTGAGGAGTTGGCTCGCGACACCGACGTGCTGCTGCGCGGCAAGGAGGGCACCGAAAAGCTGCCCGCCGCCACCCAGCAACTCCGGGAGCGTGCTCGCCTGTTCTTTTCCTGCCTACCCATGAGCGGCGACGGACGCCAGCCCTTCACCGCACGCGAGGAGTTCCTCGAAACCTCCGGCGACCTCTACATGAGCGTCCGTGCCTCGCTCCGCATGCTTGAGGCGGAGATGGATCGCCTCACCGCCATCGAAGAGGCGCCCGGCCTGCGCAAGCGCGTCACCCGCCTCCGCACCGAGCTCGAATTCCTACTCGAGTCGAACGCCAGCAACATGGTTTATTGGCTCGAACGCCGCGTGTCAGCTGGTGCTGGACAGGACCGCTCCGCATCCCGCGACGTCTTCCGGCAGCTGGCCCGCTCCACGTTTCTGCAGGCCACACCTATCGACGTCTCCGCGCTGCTCACTGAGCTGGTCTTCGAGTCCATTCCGACCGTCGTGCTCACCTCGGCCACGCTCACCGTGCAGGGCGGCTTTCAGCACATCCGCAAGCGTCTCGGTCTTGAAGAAGCCCGCGAGCTGGTCGTCCCCTCGCACTTTCGTTACGGCGAGCAGGCGTTGCTCTATCTGCCGCCCAACATGCCCGACCCCCGCGACCCCGACTTCGTTGAGGCCGCCGCCCAGTGCATCCGCCGCGTCCTCGACATTACGGAGGGCCGCGCCTTCTGCCTCTTCACCAGCTACGCGCAAATGCGCAGCCTCTACGAGCGCCTGCTGCCCGAGCTCGACTACCCGATCCTGCTGCACGGCACCGCTCCGCGCAAGGCTCTGCTGGATGAGTTCCGCTCCACGCCCAACGCCGTCCTCTTCGGGACGTCCAGTTTCTGGCAGGGTGTGGACGTGCAGGGCGAAGCGTTAAGTTGCGTCATCATCGACCGCCTTCCCTTCGCCGTGCCCAACGACCCCGTGGTGCAGGCCCGCATGAAAGCCATCGAAGAGGCCGGCGGCAAGCCCTTCTTCGACTACCAGGTGCCCTCCGCCGTGCTCACCCTCAAGCAGGGCTTCGGCCGTTTAATCCGCTCGCTTGAAGACCGCGGCGTGCTAGTCCTGCTCGACCCGCGCATCCGGACACAGAGATATGGCCAGACCTTCGTACAAAGCCTCCCGCCCTATCGCATGACCACGACCATCGGCGATGTGGAGAAGTTCTTCGATCGAGAGTAGAAGGGTAGTATTGACCCATCGTTACACCGGATAGAACGTGCAAGGAGCAAGACATGCGTTTCATCTTCCCCAGAGTTTTCCGCGGAATCTTGCGTGTTCCGCGACAGCTGATCGTGGCTCTCGTCGTTCTCACCGCAGTGCTCCCCGTCTTCGCCCAGCAGTCCGAAAATGAAAAGGAGGTCTGGAAGCGCGAGACTTCTTACTGGGAGTACGTCAAGGCCGTTGACCTCGACGGCTACAGAAGCCTATGGCACGCCAACTTTGTCGGCTGGCCCAAATTCAGCGCGGAGCCCGCCCACAAGGACCATATCACTGACTGGATTGCCGCCTACAGAGACAAGGGAACCAGGCTGCAGTGGTACACCATTCAGCCCGCAGCCAGCCAGTCCACAGAAAATGTTGTCGTCACTCACTACTGGATTACCCAACTGTGGCTCGACAAGGCAGGCCAGGGTAAGCCCGAAACGGATCGCATCACTCATACCTGGATCAAGACACCTGGCGGCTGGCAGATCATCGGCGGCATGTCCGCTGCGATTCGCGCTGAGTAGTCTGCGAGAGCTCTGCAGCAACTGCGCTGTGCAAATCAAAAATGGGAGGCTCTTGAATCAGTGGCATTGCCGAGAATCCAGGCGCATAATCTCCTCCGCGGAGGTTTGTAACTTGGAAACCTCCTCTGCCGAACTGGCTGAGTGGATATTCCGCCCATAGCTCCCGGCGGCTTTGCGGGAGCCCTGATCATTCCCTGAAAGTGGGGTGATGAGTCCATGCGGGCGCAGGTTGAGACCCCGTACTTCGTCTTCCGATTTGCAGATGTTGAGGTGCGGGAAGCGGATTTCTCCATCAAGAAGGCGGGCGCGCGGCTCCCGGTCGAACCCAAAGCCTTCCGAGTACTGCAGTTCTTGCTCCACCATCCGGACTGTCTGGTCAGGAAGGAAGAGCTTTTGGACGCAGTGTGGGGAGACGTTGCGGTTTCTGAGAACTCCCTGACACGAACCGTTACGCTCCTGCGGCATCTGCTCGACGACGATCCCCGCCATCCGCGCTACATCGAAACCGTGGCCACGGTGGGATACCGGTTCATTGCTCGAGTCGAGGTATCGGACGAGGCACCGCCGGATAAGCGGCCAGCCTCTGCAAACGGGGCGAGTAGCGAGGGGATAGGTACGGAAACGCTGCTCTCAGAAGCAGTCGATGAGGCTGTCCCGCCGTCAGTGACCTGTGATGCTGTCGTGATCGCGGCATCATCACTGTCTGGCTCAAGACGCCGGGGAATCCGGAGAAGCTGGGCCCTCGGAGCGGGGCTCGTCTGTCTCTTCGCGATCTACTCAATCTCGTACTTGCGCCGACCGCTGCCTATCCCGCAAGTGACCAAATTTACGCAACTTACCCACGACGGAAAGGCAAAGAATCTCAGGGGTACTGATGGCGTAAGGCTCTTCTTCAATGTCGGTTTCAAATTGCAGCAGCCCATTGCACAGGTTCTGATATCCGGCGGTGACATTGCACCAATTCCTATTCAGTTGCCGAAGCCAGAGCTCTTTGACGTTTCTCCTGATGGTTCTTCGCTGCTTGTTAAGTCGACCGATGAAAACCGAACGAGTTTATGGAGCATTGGCGTCTCCGGTAGCCCACTTCGGCACCTCGCCGACGACGAGGTCACAGGTGCCGCCTGGTCTCCAGATAGCAAGTACGTGGCGTACACAACAATCAAGGGCCTCAATTCGATAAGAAGCGACGGAACCGAGGCTCGTGCCCTTTTCTCCAATCCCAGCCACGCCGAGAATACGGGTCTTGGGAGTCCGCGGTGGTCGCCCGATGGTCGAACCATTCGTTTCACCTCAGAGGGCAGATTGTGGGAGATATCTGCCGATGGATCAAACCCGCATCCGATGCACCCGAACTGGCGCCCCACATTTATTGAGTGCTGCGGCTCATGGACAGCGGACGGCAAGTTCTTCATCTTTCGTGTGAATGAAGCTCCGTGGCGATCATCGCGTGGGGCTATTCCAGAAGCTGAACTCTGGGCACTCGACGAGCGTCGCGGGCTGTTCCGCAGCGGAGCCTCTGAGCCAATTCAGTTGGCTGTCGGCCCGATTCGTTGGGGCTTTCCCATTCCCAGCAAGGACAACGCGAGAGTCTTCGCCCGCGGGAACACCTGGCATGGAGAGTTGACTCGCTACAATGCACAGTCCAAAAAGTTGGAACCCTATCTTGGCGGAATCTCTGCAGAGTTTGTCGCTTTTTCCCCAGACGGTAAGTCAGTGGTGTACGGCTCGTTTCCAGAAGGCATCCTGTGGCGGGCCAATCGCGACGGAAGCAACCCAATGCAGCTGACAAACCCGCCATGGTATCCGATGAATCCTCGCTGGTCGCCTGACGGCACCCGACTCATATTCATGCGCATAAACACGGAAGGAAGAACCGAGAGTTACATCATGCCTTCCCTGGGCGGAGCTCCGCAACCGCTCCTTCCTGGCGATAGGTTCTCACAGGGCGACCCGAACTGGTCGCCCGACGGCAGAAAGATAGTTACATCCACAGACTATTACGGCAGTTTGGAAGCCACCAAAGACATCATCAGAATTCTTGACCTTGCAACACATGAGGTAACGACGCTTCAGGGATCCAGGGGAATGTGGTCCCCGCGTTGGTCCCCTGAAGGGCGGTTCATCGCAGGTCTGGATTCGGATTGGAACCTCGTGGTTTTTGATTTCAAGTCGCAGCGATGGTCAACACTGCAAAAGGGCAGGCTGGGATATCCGACATGGTCGCATGATGGCAGGTTCCTCTACTTCTTGAATGCGTTTGATGAAGATCCGGGCGTGTATCGCATCCGCCCGTCAGGCGGTAAAGCGGAGCTCGTTGTCGATTTGAAGGGAGTTCGTCTTAGTAGTATGACCGTTGCCTGGTTCGGTCTTGATCCTGAAGATACACCGCTCCTTCTGCGGGACGTAGGAACGGATGAGATCTACGCGCTCACACTGGAACAGAAGTAGTGCAGCGACGCGGTGCCTTCCGCAATGACCGGCAATCCGCGCAGCACATCGCTTCAGACCCCTCATGCTGTCCGTCATTGGCTACGAACGGCATGAGGCAGCATCATAGTCATATGCAATTCACTCCCCACGACGCCCTCATCGTCATCGACATGCAGAATGACTTCTGCCCCGGCGGGGCGCTGGCCGTTGCCGATGGCGATGCCGTGATCCCCGCGATTCACAAGCTCGCACCGCGCTTTGAGCACGTCATCCTTACCCAGGACTGGCACCCCGTGGGGCACTCGTCGTTTGCATCGAGCCACGCGGGCAAGCAGCCATTCGAGCAAATCGAAATGCCCTATGGCCCGCAGACTCTATGGCCAGAGCACTGCGTGCAGCAGACTCTTGGAGCAGAGTTTCATCCAAAGCTAAGACTCCCGCAGGCCGAGCTGATCCTGCGCAAGGGCTTCCTCCGGGAGATCGACTCCTACTCGGCGTTCTTTGAGAACGACCGCACCACGCCCACCGGCCTCGCCGGCTACCTGCGCGAGCGCGGCCTCACGCGTGTCTTCTTCGCCGGCCTCGCATACGACTACTGCGTTGGCTACTCAGCGCTCGATGCGTGCCGCCTTGGCCTCGATGCCGTGGTCTTCCGCGATGGCTGCCGTGCTATCGACCTCAACGGCTCAGTCGCCGCCATCGAGGCGGAATTTGCGCGAGCGGGAGTGGTGCTGCTGGAGAGCGCCGCACTCATGGACTAGCCAGGCCGTACAATTTCCACGAGCGCACCTTCGACTGGCCGCCCTTCCTCTATGTCCCGCAACTTCTACATCCTCGCCGCTGTGCTCGGCCTCTTCGCTTTACTTTCGGGCGCGATGGCGCTGGTGCCGTCGAGTTTTCAGCCGGGTTTGCCGGCTAACGCCTCGCTTTGGCGCTCGGTCGCCCTGCTGATGCTGCTGGGTGCACTGGTCTCGGCGTTTGTCGGCGTTATGAGCCACCTGTTCGAGCAGGTGGACCGCCGCAGCGAACAGGCTCGCCAGTCCGCGCGGCACAATCGCCGCCCCAGGCCCTAAAATTAGAGCAGGGGACTCCTCCCCGCACGGATTGGGCACACAGCGATGTTTGAAGTTACCGTCGACGCGGGATTTTCTTCCGGCCACTACCTGCGCAACTACCACGGCAAGTGCGAGAACCCGCATGGGCACAACTACAAGGTCCGTGTCACGCTGGTCGGCGCCGCACTGGACTCGACCGGCCTATTGCTAGACTTCAAGCAATTGAAGCAGGTGATGCGTCCGGTCATCGACCGCATCGACCACCAGATGCTGAACGATCTGGAGCCCTTCACCACGCTGAATCCGTCCGCTGAAAATATTGCCAAGTATTTTTACGACCAGACCAATCAGCAGCTCCACGGCATGACCCAGGGCCGCGTCCGCGTGAAAGATTGCACCATCTGGGAAACCGACACCACCAGCGCCACCTATTACGAGTAGCGGCTGCGCAGCCTAGTTCATCGCGCTCGACTTCGACTTGAGATACGCATCGAAGGGGATTTCGAAGAAGAACAGCTCGTTGCCGTCTGCATCGCGCAGCTTGCGCAGATACAGTTTGGCGCCCTTCAGCGGATTTTCAAGGTCCGAGACGTCGTAGAAGAGGAAGCCGGCGCGCGTGGTGTGCGGCTCCACGACGAGTGCCCCATATTCGAACTCGTCGAAGTCAGCTTCAATGTCCTTGTTGCTGGCCTTGGCTTTCAGCTTGATCGACGGAATCGGACCGGGCATGGGAATCTTCGCGCCTTCACGCTCCTTACGCGTCATCAGCCGCTCCACATCGGCGGGCTCGGCGGCTTGGATGCGGTCACCCGCCGCGGTCTCAAACATGATGCGCGCGTCGCGCAGCGAGATGGGGTGGTCGCTGTTGTTAGTCACGATGAGCCGCACCGGCATGATGCCGTGGCCGAGGTAATCCACGCGGAAAAGGTCTTCCTTTTCCTTCGTGTCATATGGCTCGGCGGCGATTGCCACCTTTTCCTTGTCGTGCACTTCGACGGCGGCAAACGAGGTGGCTGCCTGCACCGGCGGCGCCTTGTGGCTGCTGGCAGGGGCCTCCAGGGCCAAGCCCAGCGCTATGATTGCAATCGTCTTGGGAGCCTTCATCGGCTTCGACTGTATCATTTGAGGGTTAGACCGGGAGAAGTTCCGTTCCGTTACGCATGATTCTGTTTTTCTACAACGTGGCCCTGCTTGCGGGGCTGGTAGTCAGCGCGCCGTGGTGGTTTTGGCGCATGGCCACCACGCATAGATACCGCGAGGGGCTCGGCGCACGGCTGGGCCGTGTTCCGTCGGGGCTGCGCAGGCAGGCTGCCGAGCGGCCGGTGCTCTGGCTGCATGCCGTCTCAGTAGGAGAAGTGCTGGCCGTGAGCCGGCTGGTGGGCGAACTGGACCGCGACTTCCCTGCGATGCAGGTGCTCATTTCGACCACCACGCGTACCGGGCAGGCGCTGGCCCGTGAGCGCTTCGGCGCGCGTCGTGTTTTCTATTGCCCACTGGATCTGCCGTGGGCCGTGCGTGGATACCTTGCCGCACTGCAGCCTCGCATGCTTATCCTTGCCGAAACCGAGTTCTGGCCCAACCTTCTCAGCGCATGTTTTAGCCGCGGTGTGCCGGTGGCGGTGGTAAACGCGCGCATCTCTGACCGCTCGTGGCCGGGCTATCGTATGCTGCGCGGGTTGTGGCGGCCTATCCTGGTACGGCTGCGCGCGGCGCTGGCGCAGAGCGCGACGGACGCCGAGCGGCTCATGGCCATCGGCTGCCGGCCGGAATGCGTTTCGGTTGCCGGCAATCTCAAGTTTGATGTGCGCGTCGCGCAGGAGGCAGAGGCCACGCGGTTGCTGAAATCCGCCGGTGCGGGGCTGCGTTTTGTGGTTGCCGGAAGCACACTCGAGGGCGAAGAAACGGCGCTGTTGGAAGCGTGGCCGCAACTGCTCAAGGCACATCCGCAGTTGGCAATGGTGCTGGCGCCGCGCCATCCGGAGAGGTTCGCGGCCGTGGCGGCGCTGGTGCAGAAGTCCGGGATCGCCTGGGCAAAACGTTCCACGTGGAACACTCTTGAGCCGATCAGAGCGGGCCAAATCGTGGTACTCGATACCATTGGCGAACTGGCCTCGGTCTATTCCCTTGCAACGGTGGCGTTTGTGGGCGGAAGCCTTGTGCCGGCAGGGGGGCATAACCCGCTGGAGCCTGCGCAATTTGGCGTCCCAATTGCGATGGGACCGCATTATCAGAACTTCCGCGCCGTTACCGACGACCTGCGAGCGCACAATGCGATCCGCATTGCACCGAAAAAAGAAGAGCTGTCCGAGACACTGCTTGAGCTGCTCGGAAATCCGGCCGAAGCGGCGGAGCTTGGCGCACGTGCGCGAGAGGTGTTTAATGCGCAGGCAGGCGCGACCGCGCGCTGCGTGGAAACGATTGCGGTGTTGCTCGCCGCTGAGGTGCGTACGATATGAGACGTCCATGGTTGGCCCCGCTGGTGCCGCTCTACGCGGTAGGCGCTGCGCTGCGTGCGCGTGGGCTGAAGGTTCAGCGGCTGGACTGGCCGGTGATCAGCATTGGCAACTTGTCGATGGGTGGCGCAGGGAAGACGCCGCTCACGATCGCTCTGGCGCAACTGTTGACCGCGAGAGGGATGTACGTCGATGTATTGTCGCGAGGCTATGGGCGGTCGAACCGCGAGCCAGCGCGCGTGCGCACAGATGGAACCGCGGAGGAGTTTGGAGACGAGCCGCTGATGATCGCGCGCGCGGCTGAAGTGCCGGTCTACGTTGCGCCGCAGCGCTACGACGCGGGCCTTCGGGCAGAAGCAGATGCGAACTCTGATGGGCAGGAGGATCTTCGCACGGGGGGTAGACCCTGTGTTCATATCCTGGACGACGGCTTTCAGCATCGCCAGCTGGCGCGCGATGTAGACATTCTGTTGCTGAACCGCGTCGACTGGGAGGACACGCTGCTGCCTGCTGGAAATCTGCGCGAGCCGCTGCGTGGGGTCTTGCGCGCGAGCATCATCGCGATTCCTGCCGACGACGCGGCGCTTGAAGACGAACTACGCTCATGGGGCTGGCACGGGCCGGTGTGGCGCCTGCAGCGCCGTATGGAGGTTCTCGCGGTAGATGGACCTGTTCTTGCCTTCTGCGGCATTGCTCGGCCAGTGCAATTCTTTGCTGGACTGGAGCGAGCAGGCGTTCGCGTGGTTGCACGCAACGCGTTTCGGGATCATCATTCCTTCTCCATCCGCGATGTGGAGCAGCTGATCCAATCGGCAAATGCGGCGGGCGCCGCGGCGCTTGTCACTACAGAGAAGGATGCGGTGCGGATGGGAAGCCTCGCTACGCAGTTTCCGCCACACATGCCACTCGCGACCGCGCGTCTTATCACGTCGATTGAAGAAGAGGACGCGGTCTTTGACTGGCTCGCCGCCTGCCTGAATGCAGTGCCAGCCCTGTGAGAAAATCAAGTCTTGCAAACGCAGTCCAAGTATCGCTTGCTCGTGGTCCGGTTGGGTGCCATGGGAGACATTTTGCATGCGCTGCCTGCAGTGACGGCGCTGCGCAAGATGCATCCCGGCTGGGTGATTGACTGGGTGGTGGAGCCCAAGTGGCGCGCGCTGCTGGCAGCCGATGGCAGCACAGGCCGCGATACCGGCAAGCCAGCCGCGCGGCAGCCCGTCGTGGACGGGTTGCACTTTGCAGCCACGAGGCAGTGGCGCAGCGCTCCTTTTGGTGACCAGACCCGTGTAGAGATCAAGGCTCTGCGCAGCGCACTGCGCGCGGGCACCTATGACACCGTGATCGATCTGCAAGGAGCGGTGCGCTCGGCCGTGGTGGCGCGGCTCACCGGCTGCCGCCGACGCATTGGCGAGGCTGCTCCCCGCGAGCGCGTAGCGCGGATGCTGTTTACCGAGCGCGTTGCCACGAGTGGCGCCCACGTGATCGAGCAGGACCTGGAGTTGGCGGCGGCTATCGCCGGCGACGATCTAAGGTACGTCCAGCCGTGGCTGCCATTCGACACTGACGCCGAGTCCTGGGCCGACGAGCTGTTCGCGCCTGCGGCCGGGCAACCTGTGGTCCTGATGAATCCCGGAGCGGGCTGGGGCGCCAAGCGCTGGCCTGCGGAGCGCTACGCCGCTGTGGCACAGGGCCTGCTTGCGCGCGGTTGCCGCGTGCTGGTGAACGCCGGGCCGGGCGAAGAACCTCTGGCCGAGGTGATTGTGGAGCAGACCGGCGGCGCTGCCACGACGCTGTTCGCTTCGCTCGAACGGTTGATTGCCGTTACGCGCCGCGTGGCGCTAGCGGTGGCCGGAGACACGGGTCCGCTGCACCTGGCCTGTGCGCTGGCCAAGCCGGTGGTAGGCATCTACGGTCCCACGGACCCGAGCCGCAACGGTCCTTTCGGCACGCGCGCCAAAGTGCTGCGCCACCCGGAGAGCCGCCGCGACCACACCCGCTACGAGGCGCCTGAGGCCGGCCTTCTCACCATTCAGCCGGAAGCCGTGCTGCAGGCTGCCGACGAGTTGCTTTATTCTGAGGCGGTCCCATGAGTGCCAGTAGCCCAACACCAACGCCGGATTTCATCGCGAAGTGGCAAACGGTCGCGCGGCGCATTCGCGTGCCGCTGGGCTTTGTGACTGCGGCTCTCTACTTGTTCGAGTTGGGGAGGCGTACGCCGCCGCCAGCTGCCGTGCTGGGGAGCCTGGTTCTGGTGGTTCCAGGGCTATGGCTGCGCGGTTATGCCGCAGGCTACGTGAAGAAGAACCGCGAACTGACGCAGACTGGCCCCTACGCGCACACCCGCAACCCGCTTTATCTGGGATCGATGCTGATTGCCGCGGGTTTTGCCGTGGCGCTGCTTAGCTGGCCCATCGCGTTGGCACTGGCCGCGGGCTTCACCGTGATCTACGTGCCTGTGATTGCCTCTGAAGAGCGGTTTCTACGTGCCACGTTTCCTTACTTCGATGCCTATTGCGACCGAGTGCCGCGTCTGCTGCCGAGACTGACCGCAGCGCACACCAGCGAGAAGGCAGGCAGTTTCTCGTTTTCGCTTTACTTACGGCACCGCGAGTACAATGCAGCTATAGGGGCCGTGCTCCTATATCTGAGCCTGTTTCTGTTGCGGCCGGCTCTGGGAGCACTTGCTCACCTGCTGCGGTAAGCACCAGTTAGGCCCATGGGGCAGGCCCGAACACCGCAGCTACATGGGGACCCGGATGCCAATCCCAGCACGCGAAAGTTCAAGTAGAAGGAGCCGATCCTCACGGTGAAGATGCGCATGACGGTCAAGACGATTTTCTGTGCTCTCGCCCTTGCCGCCATGGGTGCATCTGCGCAGCAGTTACCCCCGCTGCCTGCGCCGCGCGCAGGGTTCAGCTTTCCTCAAAAACAGACCCTTACCTACGCTGTGGATTGGCGTGTCTTCTCCGCCGGCACGGCCGTTCTGCATTTTGAGGAAGCGGGCGACCGCGAACGCATCTCTGCCACGGCGGACACTGCGGGCGCCATCAATCTGCTCTTTCACGTAAGCGACCGCTTCCAGTCCAGCTTTGACCGTGCCAGGGGCTGCACCTACGAGTTCGACAAGCAGACCGTGGAGGGCCGCCGCCAACTCAACTCCACGCTGCGCATGGACTACACACAGGGGAAGTCGATTCTTGACGAAAAGAACATGGTCACGGGCCAGAGCAAGCACGTCGAGTCAGCCATCCCCGGCTGCATGACGGACCTTCTGACGGGTGTTTTCTATCTCTCCTCACAGCCGCTTGTAGTGGGGCAGAGCTTCGTGATCCCCGTGGTGGACGCCATGCACAACGTGCCGGTGACGATGAAGGTGGAGGGCCGTGAAGAGATCAAGACGCCGCTCGGCAGCTTCAAAACCGTGCGCGTGCAGCCCACTGCCGAGGCTGGCGTGGTGAAGAACCGCGGCAGTATCTGGATCTGGTACACCGACGACGAGCGTCACCTGCCAGTGCAGATGCGCGCACGCCTGTTCTGGGGCACCATCACCTTCCGGCTCATCGGCAACGACAACAAGTAGCAGGTTAAGGCGCTCGCAGAGCAGCACGATCAGCCGCAATGCCTATGATCACCGCTAACGTTGCTGACACCGCTACGCTACTGCATGCGGAAGCGCTCGCGCATGAGCCGCTGCAGGCGCGGCCAGTAGATCAGGTTAAAGGCCAGTACCTTGTCGGGGAACATGCCCAGCGCGAGGCGTCGCGTGTCGGCAACCATCTCTGAGGCTTCGTCTACCGAGAGCGTGGTGTCCTGCGCAATCACTTGCGTGACCATATTCACCACCATCTGCAAGCGGCGGATCTTGCGGCGCTCTTCCTCTAGCTCGGCGGGCGACTGTGGGGGATCGTGAGCGGGAGCGGCGTCGTGCTGGGACTCCCAGTCGATATTAGATAAGCCCATTCTGCAAAACCTCCCGGGAACGGGGAATGGAGGCGTGCTTTGTGTGCATCGTAGCACCAGTGGGCCGATTTTGCGCCCGGCTGGTGCGGTCCCAGGGGTGACGAATTTGGCGCAATCGTAAAATAGAGTCGAATGACTTTTACCGAACAGTATGACGTGGCCGTAGTGGGTGCAGGGCACGCGGGCTGCGAGGCCGCAATGGCCGCCGCGCGCATGGGCCTGAAGACCGCGCTCATCACCATGAATCTGGACCTGATCGCGCAGATGAGCTGCAATCCGGCCATCGGCGGCGTGGCCAAGGGACACCTGGTGCGGGAGGTCGACGCGCTGGGCGGCATCATGGGCGAGGT
>DCFV01000112.1:0-7024 GCA_002314435.1 Acidobacteriaceae bacterium UBA1795
TCCAGCGGCGGGCGAAGGAGAGCCATGGAGCGAGGTCGGCGGGCTCGTAGCCGTCGCGGCGCTGCAGCGATGCGGCGAGGGGCCAGCCGAGATAGCGATAGGCCGCGAGGGGCAGCAAAAAGGTGCGGACGAACTGGGCGTAGGCCATCCATATAGGGCTGCGCGGGTCGCGCGGCTCGAAGGATGGCAGATCGACGAAGACCGGCTGCGTGCCAGAGAAGAGGATGTTGAGCGGGGTGGCGTCCTTGAGGATGTAGCCGCTGGAGATGGCCTGCAGGCAGAGGTCGATGGTCAGCGCGCCGGCGGCGATCCACTGGCCGGGGGTCCACTCCCATGCATAGGACGGGAAGAAGATGCGCTGATGCTCGAGGTGGAGCGACTGGCCGGGTTCGGCGGAAAGGACGGTGGTGGGGACGAGGACGCCCTGCTGCATCCACTGCTGAGCGAGCGAAGACTGGAGCCAGGCGAGGACGGGGGCGGCATGCTGGGGAAAGACCTCGCGCAGGATGCGGTCTTCCTCCCCGATCAGGGTTCCCTGAGGGTCACGGAAGGTGCCGCGCATAGACGCACTGCCTGTCTTAGCGGGGCCCAATTTCGGTCTCTGCCCCTTTCGGATCTTTCCTGAAACGCACGAAGAACTGCCGGATGCGGGACCGGATCAGGTAGGTGAATCCGAGAAACGTAGAACCGATGACCTGCAACGCAAAGAGGCCCGAACCGGGATCGACGTAGGCATAGGCGGGCTTAGCGGTAACCACAAGCACCGCGAGCAGCCAAATGGCTACGGTAGCGAAGTAAAAGCTTTTAGCGATCCAGCTCACCGATTCGTGGATCCTTTCTGTGAAGGGGACGGAGATTGAAAGGGGCGTAAGTGCTTGTTTTGTCTAGCAGAACCCCACCTGCGGGCGATCATAGCATGGGGTATCGGCAAGGGCTGCACGCAAATGGCGAGGATGGGTCATGGATGTGACCAGAAAGTAACATGTTGGATTGTTACGGGACCTGTTACGGGGGAGTCCGTCAGAAAAGTTATAGGGTAGAGTGTTGCACATTTCTGGCGTGACGTCGCATTAAATGGAACCGAAGGGTTGCTGGAGGTTGGTTAGCCGCGCGTGCAAAGCGGGTGTTTAACGGCAGGATTGCTGTAGTGAAGTGGCGCGCGAATTCCAATTGCAGGCCTCAGGAGCGGAGGATGAGTTCTTTCAACCGGTTTGCATTCGTTGCAAGCTGTGCGCTTTGTGTCTTTCTGAGCATCGTTGTGCAGGCGAAACTTGCGAGCGGTATGTCGGATATTCGTCCGATCTACTATGGCGCACGTGTCCTGCTGCACGGGGAGGACCCATATCCACAATTATCTATACTTCGCGCGTTTCAGGCCGAGAGCGGCGACAGAATTCCCGATATGCCCAGCATTTGGCAGCAGGAAACAAGACCGGTCTATATGCCAAGCGCGATGGTTCTCGGTCTCCCGCTTGCACTCCTGCCCTGGGGGGCGGCGCAAGCGGTTTGGATGCTTCTCACTACTGCCGCACTGGTGCTTGCCGCATTCCTTATTCTGCAAAGCGGAAGCAAGATCACGCCCGATGTTTCGCTCATTCTTGTCTGCGTGCTTATCGCTAATTGCGAGAGTGATATTGCTCTTGGAAATCCGGCCAGCATCTCGGTAGGCTTCTGTGTCATCGCCGCGTGGTGCTTTCTTGAGGACCGTCTTCCCGTGGCGGGAATCTGGCTTCTCGCTGTCAGCCTCTGTGTGAAGCCGCACAACGCCGGCTGGATTTGGTTGTACTTCGTGCTCGCAGGCGGCCTGCTGCGCAAGCGTGCCATGCAGACGCTCGCGGCTGCCTTTGCGATCATGGCCCCTTCGATTCTCTGGGTTTCTGCGGTGGGGCCACAATGGGTGCGGGAACTGCAGCTTAACCTGAACTATTTCGGGGTTCGTGACGGACTCAACGACCCGGGGCCTACCGGCGTGAGCTTTAGGACAGCCTGCCCGATCATCGATCTGCAGTCGATCTTCTCGATATTCCGGAACGATCCGAGGTTCTACAATGCGGCTACCTACCTTGTGTTTGGTGTGCTCTTCGTGATTTTCGCGTTCGCTACGGTCAGGTCGCGCTACACTGCGCGGCGCGCGTGGCTTGCCCTGGCGGTCGTGGTTCCTCTGAGCATGCTGGTCACCTATCACCGCCCCTACGATGCAAAACTCCTGCTGCTCGCTATTCCTGCATGCGTACTTCTGTGGTCCGGGCGCGGAGTGGCGGGACGGTTGGCGCTGGGCATCACGACCGCGGCCATTGTGGTGACTGCGGATATTCCTCTTTCGCTCTATGTCGCTAATGTGAAACCTCATATAGCTGCGACCTCGGGCTGGCTGGAAAAGCTCGTTATGGTGCCTTTTGCCCGTCCGGTTCCGGTGGTTCTTCTGGTGATGACCGTTTTCTATCTCTTTGTTTATGTGAAGGAAATGCGAGATGGCTCAAGGCAGGCTGATTTCTCGAAAGAAACAGTCTCCTCGCTCGAGCCCGCGCTACACTAGTCGCCTATGATTCACGATGGGCGGAGGCGGAAGCTTCCTTTTGATGCGGAGACGGCGCTTGCTCACCTGAAGGCGAATGATGCCAAGCTGAGTGCGCTGATGGAGCGGGTGGGCGCGTTTACGCTGCGGCTGGATGCTTCGCCGTCGCCATTTGAGTCGCTGGTGGAGTCGATTCTGTATCAGCAGTTGCACGGCAAGGCCGCAGCCACGATTCACCGGCGGGTGCGGGAGTTTTTTGGCGGAGATCCGACGCCGGAGCAATTGCTTTCTGTTCCCGATGAGCCGCTGCGGGCGGCGGGAGTGAGCGGCAACAAGATCAAGGCGATGCGCGACCTGGCGGCGAAGACGCTGGACGGGACGGTGCCGACGCATGCGGCGATCAAGAAGATGCCGGACGCGGAGATTGTGGAGCGGCTGACCGCGGTGCGCGGCATAGGGCCGTGGACGGTGGAGATGCTGCTGATCTTTCGGCTGGGGCGGCCGGACGTGTTTCCTGTGACGGACTACGGGGTGCGCAAGGGGTTTGCACTGACCTTTCTGAAGCTGCCGAAGACGCGAGCGCTGGAGGCGGCGGACCTGCCGAAGGCGGAGGTGCTGTTGCGGCGCGGGAAGAAGTGGGTGCCGTACCGGTCGGTGGCGAGCTGGTATCTGTGGCGGGCTTGCGATTTGCAGTAACAGTGGTCAGTAGCCAGCAGGCCCGGCGTTACCGGGTCGTTGGAGGGGCTGTGCTTTCCCGCCCTTGCTGCGCCAGGATTGCGCGAGGATTGGTTGGTGGGACGTTAAAACCCACCGCAGGGTGATGCAGCGTGAATCTACCAGAGCTCTGGTCCTCAACCTCTCTCTGGAAAGACAAGCGGTGCTCACGCACCGCACCGCATTTTTGTGCCTTGACAAACCCTTCGTCCTTATCGAGGGGCACCCATTTTCGTGCGGGGGATGCTTCCTGAAAAGCAGGTTCTTCGGCTCCTAAAGCGCTCCGCTCAGAATGACGCTTCTGCATTTCTGATTCTGGTCTGGATTTTCGGGGGTGAAGCTCTCTGACGGCATTACAGGTTTCCTGCAGGATTCTGGATTCCCATTCCAGCGACAATTACAACGACAACGTGATTGCCAGGTGGGCACCCGGCAACCGGGGCATGCGGCCGAACATACGCTGTTTGGCGGGCGGGCCTAGAATAGGCACAGGTTTTTCGCAATTCATAACGCTCGAATGATTGGATCTCCTGATGCCGGCGAGTAGACGTTTTGTTTGCATCCATGGGCACTTTTACCAGCCGCCGCGGGAGAACCCGTGGCTGGAGGCGGTGGAGACGCAGGACACTGCTGCGCCGTATCACGACTGGAACGAGCGGATCTGCGCGGAGAGCTACGCGACGAATGGGGCAGCGCGCATCCAGAACAGCAAGAACCAGATCACGCGCATCGTGAACAACTACGCACGGATGAGCTTTAACTTCGGGCCGACGCTGCTGAGCTGGCTGAAGGAGAATGCGCCGCGCACGCATCGCATGATTGTGGACGGCGAGCGGCGGAGCCGGCGGAGCTTTAAAGGGCACAGCTCGGCGATGGCGCAGGTGTACAACCACATCATCATGCCGCTAGCGAGCCGGCGGGATCGCGTGACGCAGATCCGCTGGGGTATTGCCGACTATGTTTACCACTACGGTGTGCAGCCGGAAGGGATGTGGCTGGCGGAGACGGCGGCAGATACGGACACGCTGCAGCTGCTGGCGGAGCACGGCATCAAGTTCACGCTTCTGGCGCCGCACCAGTGCAAGCGGATACGTCCCTTGAAGCCAGATGCGGAAGGGACCGAGTCACCGTGGATCGATACGCCGCATGCCACAGTGGATACGACACGGCCGTATCTGATGCGGTTTGAGTCGGGCGCGCCGATGGCGGTGTTTTTCTACGATGGGCCTACGTCACGGGCGATTGCGTTTGAGGGGCTGCTGAACTCGGGCGAGAGCTTTGCCGCGCGGCTGAAGGCGGGACTGAAAGACAATGCTCAGCCGCAGTTGGAACACGTGGCGACGGACGGCGAGTCCTACGGGCACCACCACAAACACGGCGAGATGGCGCTGGCCTACGCGCTGCGCCTGCTGGAGCAGGACAAGACGGTGAAGCTGACGAACTACGGCGCATTTCTTGCACAGTTTCCACCGGAGTACGAGTGCGAGATTGTGGACAACACGTCGTGGAGCTGTGTGCACGGAGTGGAGCGGTGGCGCTCAGACTGCGGCTGCAGCGGCGGCAGGCCGGGGTGGAATCAGAAATGGCGCGCGCCGCTGAGGCAGGCGCTGAACGAGCTGCGCGACAAGCTGGAGCCGCTGACGGAGGCGGACGGCGCGCAGTTGTTCAAGGACGTGTGGGCGGCGCGCGATGGCTACATTGACGTGATTCTGCAGCGCAACGAGGAGGCGGTGGACCGCTTTCTGACGAAGCACCAGAGTCACGTGCTGGACGAGGCTGAGCGCGTGCGCGCGCTGCGGATGATGGAGATGCAGCGGCACGCGCAGCTGATGTACACGAGCTGTGGTTGGTTCTTCGACGATATCTCCGGCATTGAGACGGTGCAGGTGATCGCGTACGCGGGGCGCGTGCTGCAGCTGGCGCAAGGGCTGTTTGAAGAGCGCGCGGTTGGAATGGAATTGGCGTTTGTGGAGCGGCTGGCAGAGGCCAAGTCGAACGTGGTCGCAGAGGTCGACGGGGCGCGCATTTATCGCAAGAAGATTCAGGCGATGAAGCTGGGGCTGGAGCAGGTGGCCGCGCATTATGCGATCAGCAGCGTGTTTTCGTCGTTTGCCGACGAGACGGAGATCTTCAGCTATCGCGTGCGCCGCATCTCGTACGACATCTACACGTCTGGCCGCGGGCGGCTGGCGCTGGGGCGTGCGCATGTTTCCAGCGCCATCACCGGGGATCAACAGCCGTTCAGCTTTGCGGTGCTGCACTTTGGCGATCAGAACATTACGGCTGCGGTGAAGGCCTACGACGCGAACGAGGCGGCGGAGTTTGAGGCCTTTGCGGCGGAGGCGGGCGATCATGTGCAGAAGGGCGACTTTCCGGAGGTGATCCGGCGGATTGACCGCTTCTACGGGCACGTGGACTACTCCCTGACTTCACTGTTCACCGACGAGCAGCGGCGCATTGTGCAGCTGATTCTGAACTCGACGCTGTGGGATATTGAGAACTCGCTGACGACGATCTACGAGGATCACGCGAGCCTGCTGCACTTCCTGTCGAACGCGGGCCTGCCGAAGCCTCCGGCGCTGACGCTGGCGGCGGGGTTTGCGGTGAACGCCGGCCTGCGGCGGACGCTGGAAGGCGACACGCTGGACGTGGCGATGCTGCGCTCGTATCTGCAACTGGCCAAGGCCGACCAAGTGTCGCTGGAGACGGCGAACCTGAGCTACCTGGCCGATCAGCGGATGAAGCGGGCGATGGTGGAGCTGCAGCTGAGTGCGGGCTCGCTGGAGATGCTGGATCGCGCGCTGTCACTGGCGCGGGCGCTCACAGAGATGCCCTTCGATCTGAATCTGTGGCAGGCGCAGAACATCTGGTACGAGATTTTGCGCAGCTCCGGCTACGCGCTGACGGCGCTCGAGGAAGACGAACGGCCACGCTGGGACAAGGATTTTGCCGAGCTGGGCACATGCCTGTCGATCGATACGGAGACGATTACGGCGCAGGAGGCGATGGTGGAGACGACGGGGGACTGAGGCTTCGCAGTGTTCAGGGATCAGTAGTCAGAAGGCCCGGCAATGCCGGGCCTTTGCTCTTTGCCGGGCAGGGTTGTGGTTTCGCATGCTTGCTGCGCAAGAGCAGAAGCAGGTTCTTCGCTCCCTCACCCCAGCGACGAAGATTTGTCGCTGGGGACCCCGATCCGCTTCCTCCATGTTCGCTTGTGCGAGCATGGGGCCCCTAAGACGCTTCGGTCAGGATGACATCAGTGCAGTAAAGAAGCGGGTTGGAAAGACCTGCCGTGCGGAAGGTGGTTCGTGCTCAGAACTCGATGCCGCGCTGGGCGAGGATGCCTTTCTGGTAGGCGTGTTTGACTTCGCGCATTTCGGTTACGGTGTCGGCCAGTTCGACGAGGAGCGGGTGGGCGTTGCGGCCGGTGAGGATGACGTGAAGCATCTCGGGGCGCTGGCGGAGGGTGTCGGCGACTTCCTCGGGCGAGAGCATGCCGTAGCCGATGGCGTAGTTGATCTCGTCGAGGACGATGAGGTCCCACTCACCGGAGAGGATGGCGGCGCGGGCTTCGGCCCAGGCTTGCTGCACGAGTCGGAGGTCTTCGGGGTCGGTTTCTGCGCCGCCGACTTTGACGAAGCCGCGGCCGAGCTGCTTGATGACGAAGTCGGGACCGAGGGCGGCGATGGAGTCGAGCTCGCCGTAGTGCCAGGAGCCCTTGAGGAACTGGAGGACGAGGACGCGCATGCCGTTGCCGGCGGCGCGCAGGGCGGTTCCCAGGGCGGCGGTCGTCTT
>DCFV01000112.1:7029-7206 GCA_002314435.1 Acidobacteriaceae bacterium UBA1795
CGTCGAGGACGATGAGGTCCCACTCACCGGAGAGGATGGCGGCGCGGGCTTCAGCCCAGGCTTGTTGCACGAGGCGGAGGTCTTCGGGGTCGGTTTCTGCGCCGCCGACTTTGACGAAGCCGCGGCCGAGCTGCTTGATGACGAAGTCAGGGCCGAGGGCGGCGATGGAGTCGAGCT
>DCFV01000112.1:7280-15482 GCA_002314435.1 Acidobacteriaceae bacterium UBA1795
CGGTTCCCAGGGCGGCGGTCGTCTTACCTTTGCCCGGGCCGGTGTTGATGAGGAGTAAGCCGCGGCGGCTGCTTTCTTCGATTGTCATGGCTCTTCGTTCACAGTGCGTAGTTCTCAGTTTAAGGATGCGGGCTGGGGAGGAGCGGAATCTTCAGTGGCCGGAGTGGTAGGGGTGGCCGGTGAGGATGGTGGTGGCGCGGTAGAGCTGCTCGGCCAGGACGAGGCGGGCAAGGGCGTGGGCCAGGGTGAAGGGGCCGAGGGAGAGCAGGAACTGGGCGCGGGCGCGGGCGGTGGGGGACCAGCCGTCGGCGGGACCGATGGCGAAGACGAGGTGGCGGACGCCCTGATCGCGGCGGGCGCCGATCCAGGCGGCGAAGGCTTCGGAGGTCATCTGTTTGCCGCGGCTGTCGAGCAGGGTGGGGAATGCCGGCTCTCGGCCCTTCTGGCGGTCGAGCCAGTCGAGGAAGGCGGATTCGGACTTGAAGGCCTCGGCCTGCGTGCTGGCAAACGGATGAATCCGGTCAAGATAGACGCGGGTTGGCGGGTCGAGCGGGTCCCTGGGTCCGAAGCGCGGTCCGACGTGGGCAAGGGTGAAAAGCATCAGGGGATGAGGATACCGCAGTCGCAGGGTAGCGGGAGATATACCAAAAAGCGGTATCAGGGACATTTTCTGGAATATTCAGGAACGGTTATTCTATTTTTCATATCGCCGTAAAAATGCGTAACCGATAGTCGTGCCTGTAGGGCGTTCTTTTTCAAATAGTTAAAAAATCTTGAAAAAATCATAGGTTTGGCACGAAAAGTGCATTCCTTGAATGGGCAAGTAGCATCTCGTCTGCCGGAGGCGCCGCACCGCTGCGTGCTTACCCCGAGGATGAGGTCTATCTCTTATTTCTGAAACTGCTCGTTGTTTCAGCGAAAAAGAACAATCTACAAAACCTGTTTCCCTTCGGTGGGGATCGGGATTCGTGTCAAGGGATGCGAGAGGAGAGATTGTCTCTCCCGACGAGCCCGTGTTTTTTTGCACTATCTGAAGGAGACTGTGAATGACTCTTTGGGTCAGAACCAAGTTCGTTCTTGGCTTATTTCTATTGCTGATGACTCTGCCGCTGGTTGCGCAGACCTCGGCCGTACGCGGCGCTCTGGGCGGCGCGGTGTACGACGCGACCGGTTCTGCTGTGGCCGGATTGACGGTAACAGTCGTTGGGCCGCAAGGAAGCTACACAACGACAACGGACGCATCAGGCCGCTATTCAGTGGGCGGACTGGTCCCCGGGGCCTACACGGTCTCGATTGAAGCCGCCGGCTTCAAGAAGTTCATTTCACGGCAGAACCAGGTGGTGGTTGACCACACGGCGACGCTGGATGTGCACCTGGAAGTGGGTGCGGTGACGGACACGGTTCAGGTGGACGCGGGTGCGGTGCAGATTGACACGCAGTCGACGTCGCTGAACACTCCATTGACCGATCAGCTGTATGAGACGCTGCCTCTTCCGCGTAACGTGTCGGCGATCTTCTCGCTGGCGCCGGGCGTGGTGAGCGGCGGCGGCACAGGCACGTCGAACCCGTCGATCGGCGGTGCCTCGGGCCTGGAGAACCTGTACATGGTGGACGGTGTGACGATCACGGACCAGGCGTTCGGCGGTCTGGGCACCTACAACCGCTACTGGGGTTCGCTTGGCTCCGGTGTGAACCTTGCCTTCATCAAGGAAGTTGACGTGAAGACGGCCGGCTTCGAATCGAAGTATGGCCGGGCTGACGGCGGCATCGTGGAGATCGTGACGAAGTCGGGCACCACCTCCTATCACGGCGCGCTTGCTGCGTACTTTGGGCCGGGCGCGTGGTATGCAGACCGGTACCGTCTGAGCAACTTCAATTATGTGAACTCGGCTCCTTCGAGCACGCTCTCGAACCCGCAGTATGATGTGGCGGGCGAGTTTGGCGGCTACGTTCCTCACTTCAAGGACAAGCTGTTCTTCTTTGGCGCGTTTGACCCGAGCTTGACGCAGACGATCTCGCTGGCGGCTCCGAGCGTGGCGCTGTATTCGCACGGTCCTTATGCCTACAGCACGACCTCACTGAACTGGGCGGCGAAGCTGACCTACCAGTTCCTGCCCAACATGCAACTGGAAGCGTCGACCTTCGGCGATCCCTCGAAGCACAACGAAGTGCCGAACAGCCTGGCGGCTGTGAACGGTGATTCGGTGGGCGTTCGTTACAACTACGGCAGCCGGGACTCGGTGGCACGTTTGAGCGCGGCGATCACCCCGACGTGGACGGTGCTGGCGGCGTACACCTACAACTACAACAAGTTCGAATCTGAGCCGAAGCTGAACAACTATCAGATTCAGGACCGCACGACGTCGCCTTATATCACCTACGGTGTGGGTGGCTACGAGCCGACGAAGAACAACGACTACAGCATCAACATCGAAACGGAAAAGCGCTTCAAGTTCCTGGGCGACCACTCGGTGGGCGTGGGCTACCAGTACGACCACACCAACTTCCTGGATCTGCCGTCGCGTACGGGTCCGTTGTATGCGATCCCGGGTCAGAACGCTGCGGGTGCGGACCTGAGCTCGCTGTTCACCAGCTTCAAGTCCTCCGCAGTGGGCCAGAACACGAACGCGACGTTCCGTCTGCTTCCGGCACTCAACGCCGATGGCACACCGTCGACCACTTGCACCTATTGCGCTAACTACAACAACCAGCAGGTGTACCTGCAGCTCTACCGCGGCACCTACCAGGGCCTGAATGTTCTGGCGACGAGCCGCTATCACGTGGGCTG
Organism: Acidobacteriaceae bacterium UBA1795; assembly: GCA_002314435.1. Taxonomy (GTDB): domain Bacteria; phylum Acidobacteriota; class Terriglobia; order Terriglobales; family Acidobacteriaceae; genus Telmatobacter. The sequence goes on from DCFV01000112.1 coordinate 10,069, forward strand.
GGTGAACGACAGCTACCAGATGAACCGGTACGTGAACATCGATGCCGGTCTGCGCTGGGAAGAGCAGTGGTACGCGGGTACGCTGATGAAGTACCTGTTCAACGACAACTGGTCGCCGCGAGTGGGCGTGAACGTTGACCCGTTCGGCAACCAGAAGAGCAAGATCTTCTTCAACTATGCGCGCTACCAGTCGGTGCTGCCGCTTGACGCGGCCATCCGCCAGCTGGGCAACGAGCAGGACGACACGAAGTTCGACTTCGCGCCGCAGACGGACGGCTCGGGCAACGCGCTGCTGGACAGCACAGGCGCTGTGATTCCGATGCTGGACTCGACGCACGTACTGAACGGCACTGCGTCGTCATCGTCAACAACCTTTGGTGCGCCGAACTTCTCCTCGTCGACTGGCGAAGGCATTCTGCCGGGCACGAAGATGGAGTACGAGAACGAGTACGTTCTGGGCTTCCAGCGCGAGATCGTTCCGGGTTCGGTGCTGAGCGTTCGCTACAGCGACCGCCGCCTTGGCCGCGTGGTCGAGGATATCGGTTCGCAGTCGCCGGAAGGCGCGCTGGTGGATGGCAACTACGCTGGCGGTATCGCCAACGTGACGGCAACGACGGACATCTCGGAGAACGAAAACGAGGTGTTGTACACCCCGAGCGACTGGCTCGCGGCCAACTCGGGAAGCACGCCGGGTTCCGTGACCAAGGCGAACTACGTGGCGCCGGCAGCGGGCTGCACTTACGCAAACGACACGGCCGTAGCTAACGGAGATTTCTTCCGCAAGTACGATGGAACAGCGTATGCCCAGGGCGCTTGCGTGACGAACGCAGCAACGGCAGGCTCCTACGGCGCAGACGGCAAGCCGGATGGCTTTGCCAACCCGCGTCGCCACTATCAGTCTCTGGAAGTGGAATACAACCGCAACCTGAAGAACAACTGGGTGCTCCGCGCGAACTACCGCTTTGCCAAGCTGTGGGGCAACTACGAAGGCTTCTTCCGCAACGACAACGGGCAGTCGGACCCCGGCATCAGCTCGCTGTTTGACTTCACCAATGGTGAGATCGGCCTGCTGGGCGATCAGACCAAGCAGGGCTACCTGAACACCGACCGCCGCCACGTGGGCAACCTGAACATGGCGTACACGGTCAGCAAGGACACGCGCTATGTGAGCGCGCTGAACAAGCTGACGGCAGGCGCAAGCCTGCGCGGTGCGTCGGGCAACCCGCTGAGCGCCTACGAGAGCCACCCGATCTACGGAAACACGGGCGAGGTTCCGGTGGGCGGCCGCGGCACCAAGGGCACCCTGCCGACGACTCTGCAACTGGACCTGCACGCGGATTATCCGCTGCAGTTGAAGGAGAAGTACACGTTCAAGTTCGCGTTTGACGCGTTCAACGTGACCAACAGCCAGTTCCAGACGGGCACGAACCAGAACCTGGACACCGCTCCGGGCACGGCGAACGTGGACTATGGCAAGCCGACCGGCTTCCAGGGCCCGTTCTACGCGCGCGCCAGCGTCAAGCTGGAGTTCTAAACTCAACCCGGCAGTTAAACTGGAGAGGAGGGGCGAACCCCCTCCTCTCTTTCCTTTTGAGGTGCAGTAGCTTGTTTCGATTCCGCCATACATTCGTGTTTCTGGTTGTGGTGCTTGCTCTGACCGCAGTGATGCCGGCGCGGGCCGCGCGCTCGGCGAAAGACCTTTCGCCGACCTACCGGCACTGGCTTGAAGTGGAGGTGCCGTACATCATCTCCAGCACGGAGCGGAAGGAGTTTCTGACGCTCACGAATGACCAGGAACGGGACGTGTTTATCGACGCGTTCTGGAAGGTGCGGAACCCGAACCCGAACTCGGATACGAACAGCTTCAAGGAAGAGCACTATCGCAGGCTGGCCTATGCGAACGAACACTTCGGCGTGGCGAAGTATGAGAACGGCTGGCAAACGGATATGGGGAAGATGTATATCGTGCTGGGGCCGCCGAAGCAGCGGGCACCCTATCACGAGCTGGCGAATATCCGCCCGATGGAGATCTGGTTTTACCAGACGGACACGGCGGTGCTGCCGCCGTTTTTCTACCTGCTGTTCTACAAGCCGAGCGCAAGCGAGCCGTACAAACTCTACTCGCCGCATAACGACGGGCCGGTGCGGCTGGTGACGTCGGGCGAGACCCGGAACGATCCCTTGCGGGCGCTGGGAATTCTGAAGAAGTTTGCGGGCAGCGAGATGGCGCGGACGGCGGTGAGCCTGCTGCCGAATGAACACGTGGATCTGGACCAGTTTGAGCCGAGCATGGAATCCGAGGCGCTGCTGCAGAAGGTCCAGAATCTGCCGGACAACCCGTTCACGCAGGAACTGCTGCAAGCGCGGCGGGTGCGGGAACGCGTGACGACAAGCATTCTGACGGGCGAGATGCCGCCGGAGATGAGCTACGCGGTGTTTCGCGATGCGCAGGGGGCGACGACGGTGAGCTACCTGCTGAAGAACCCCATGGCCGATCCGCGGCTGATTGAGGCGGGGCCGGACAAGACGCTGCACTATGACCTGGGTTTGCGGACGACTGTGCTGACGGCGGACGGGAAGTTCGTGTACGAGCAGGACGACGCGCTGACGGGGACGGTGACCGAGGCGCAGGCCACGCTGGCGCGGCAAAAACGGTTCGGGGCCGAGGCGCGGCTGCCGCTGGCGCCGGGCAACTATGTGGTGGTGGCCACGCTCACCAACAACTTGAACCACCTGGCGACGCGGCAGCACGCGGCGGTGACGGTGCCGGAGACGAACTCCAAGGCGCTGGGGCTTTCGCAACTGGTGGCGTATACGGCTCCGGCGGGGCGGCCTGATCCGAATGGCACGCTTCCCTTCTCTATTTCGCGGTTCCGCTTTACGCCGCGCGGCGCGCAGACGGTGACGATCCGGCAGGGCGAGCGGCTGCCACTGGTGTTTCAACTGTGGCTTGACCCGAAGACGGCGGCGGAACAGGCGCCGGGGAAGAAGATTCACCTGAGGTATGTGTTCGGTTCAGACTCGGTGGGGCGCGACCAGGCGACGACGGAGAACGAAGAGGTGGATCCGGCGAACCGCGACGCGGCGGGCAACCTGCTGACGGGGCACACGGTGGACACGTCGCAACTGCTGGCGGGGACCTATCGGGTGGTGGTGGGGGCGAACTGGGACGATGCTGCGCAGACCACGTATGCAACGCTGACGCTGCGGGTGGTGCCGTCGTCGGATGTGGTGGAGGCGTGGACGGCCTTTGGCGGTGTAGCTCCGGACGTGCAGGCGGTGGACGACCTGAAGCGTGGGCTGGCGGCTGAAGCCCTAGGCGCTGACGACGAGGCGCAACACTACTACGGTAAGGCTCTGGACGAGGGTCCGGTGGAACTGCGGGCACTGGACCAGTTGGCTGCGCTGCTGGCGCGGCGTGGGGCAAACGATGCGCTGGCCGGGCTGAGCCGGCAACCGCTGCTGCACGATTCGGCCGCAGCGCCGAAGACGCTGCTGCTGATTGCAGGGGCGCTGACGAAGAACGGAGCTCCGAAAGATGCGGCGAAACTGCTGGAGGCCCAGTTGCGGTTGCAGCCGCCGAGCGCAGCGCTCTACACGGAGCTGGCCAATGCCTACGAGGCGGCCGGGGACATGTCGCGAGCGCGCGATGCGCGCGGGCAGGCTGCGGGCGTGAAGTAGCGGCCGGCCCAGACGCGGGTCAGGGCTGCGGGGCGGGAATCGCGGACTTGAGGTTGAGGCTGAGGAGCTGGGCGGGGTCGAGGGATGCGCCCTGCCAGCGGACAGACCAGTGGAGATGGGGGCCGGTGACGCGGCCTGTGGCTCCGCTGAGTCCGAGCTGGGCGCCTGCGGCGACGCGCTGCCCTTCGCGGACGCGAATGCGGCTGAGGTGCATGGACGTTGTGTAGAGACCGAGGCCGTGGTCGAGGATGACGCAGTTACCCTCGTAGAAAAGGCGGCGGGCGAGGACCACGATGCCGCTGTTGGCGGCGCGCACGGGCGTGCCGGGGCGGGCGCGGAAATCCATTCCTTTATGAATGCTGTCGAGGGTGCCGTTGAAGACGCGGCGGGTGCCGAAGCTGTCGGTGGGCGCGGCGCGGACGGGCGCGCGGAAGGTGCCGCGCCAGAGCGGCCGGGCGGCGCTGGAGGCGAAGGCCTTCTCTTTAAGCTTTTGATCGGCTTCGATCCGCCGAAGTTCGGCGGGGCCGGGGGCGATGAACTGGGGCGCGACGGTGAGGGTGGTGGTGCGGTACTGGGCGGCGTGGATCTCGACGGGTTGGGTCAGGTCTTGCGCGGGGCCGCTGGCGGGGTGCAGATGGATTGCCAGGGTGGAGGGGCCGGGGGGTGTTTCGACATCCGCACCGGCGAGGGCGAACCATGTGCCGTTGATGCCGCGGAAGAACTGGACTCTGCGGCCGAGCCAGTCGGCGTCGATGGAGGCGGCCTGCGGGGCGTGGATCTGGAGCAGCACGGGGGAGCCTGCGCTCACGGTTTCAGGCGTGAGGACGACGGACTGCGCGGCGGCGGGGAGTGCGGCGAGGAGCAGTGCGGCCAGGAAGCGCATGGGGACAGGATAGTGGAGAGGCACGGCGGGGTGGGGGCGTGCTTTCCTACCCTTCACTGAAGTACTCCCATCCCAGCCACAAATTCAGGGTGCCCCATTCTTCGCGGCGCTCTTTGCCGCGAAGGGTGGGAGAGCACGTCCCTATCCACGCCACTTCCGGCGCTACAATGATCATTCGATGCCCCGAGGACTCATTCGCTACCAGCAATGCGGCGTCTTCCACTTCATCACCTTCAGTTGCTTCCGCAGACAACCGCTGCTGGCCAATCGCGCAGGCTACGCAATCTTCGAGCAAGCATTGGAGCGCGTGCGCCAGCGCTTCACGATGGTCGTAGCGGGCTACGTTGTCATGCCTGAGCATGTCCACCTGCTCGTCAACGAGCCATCCAGCGGATCGCTCGCGTCTGCCATTCAGGTGCTCAAGCAGACCGTCTCCCGCGCCCTGAAGCAGCCGGGAGAAACACAGTTCTGGCAAGCCCGCTACTACGACTTCAACGTGCACAGCGACGCGAAGCGCATCGAAAAGCTTCACTACATGCACCAGAACCCGGTCGCGCGCGGACTCGTCTCCCGACCCGAGGACTGGCCGTGGTCCAGCTTCCGCCACTACGCGACCGGCCACACCGGCGCCGTCGAGATCGAGTCTCAGTGGACCGCATTCAGTCGCGGCAACCAGTTACCCGAAGCTCTGCGTTATAAGGAGAAGGAAGGTTAAGTGACGGGCGGCTCGGGGTCCGTGCTTTCCTACCCTTCGCTCCGCGAAGAATGGGGCACCCGGCGTTTCCGGCTGGGACGAGAATGCGAATCGAAGGGTGGGCCACCCGCCTCGACAAGGCCGGTCTGGTAGTGG
>DCFV01000204.1 GCA_002314435.1 Acidobacteriaceae bacterium UBA1795
CGCCGACTGCGGCAGCGTGAAGCCGATCACAACCAAATAGTCGAGGTAAGTCTCGAGCCAGCGTCCGATCCTGCCGGGAGTGGCCGGATCGGACTCCGCGCTTCCAACCGGCTACGCGCCGCTCCCGCTTCCCCGCTCAACCGTCCTTTTGAGCTGCCCGCACGCGGCAAAGATGTCACGCCCACGCGGCCGCCGCAAGTACACCGGCACGCCCTCGGCCCCCAGCGCCCGCCGGAATTCCTCCACCGCGTACGGCTCCGGCATTGAGTACGCGATCCCCGGCCCCGGGTTCCAGACAATTAGATTCACCTTGGCCGGAAAGCCTGCGCGCCGCACCAGACGCGCCACTTCAGCGGCGTGCTCCGGCCGGTCTGTGACGCCACCCAGCAGGACGTACTCAAACGTGACCCGCTCCCGTGGACGCAACCGGACGGCGCGTACTGCGTCGAGCACAGCGTCAATAGGCCACTTGCGGTTCACCGGCATCACTACGCTGCGCACCTCGTCGTTTGGCGCGTTCAGGCTGATTGCCAGTTTGGGCCGGACTTCCGCGGGTTCTGCAGCAAAGCGCTCGATTCCCGGCACAATCCCCGAGGTTGACACCGTCATGCGCTGCGGGCTCAGCCCCACTTCCTCCACCAGCAGCCGTACCGCTGCCATCCAGTTGTCGTAGTTCAGGAAGGGCTCGCCCATGCCCATGAAGACCAGATTCACGCGGTCTTTGCCCACTTCCACGCCCTGCTGGTGCAGAACGGCCACCACCTGCCCGGCAATCTCGCCCACCGTCAGGTTGCGCTGCAGACCCAGCTTGGCAGTCAGGCAGAACTGGCAGTTGACCGCGCAGCCCACCTGGCTCGAAACGCAGATTGTGGCCCGATCCCAACTCTTGCGATCCGTATCCGGCTCGCCCGCGTCGCTGCCGTCGCCGGCCTCGCCGTCGTCGCCCTCCGGCATCCAGACAGCTTCGAACGTCTCCGGCCCGGCCACGCCTTCCACCAAGTAACGTTCTGTCCCATCCTGCGAGACAAACGCCCGCGCCAGCCGTGGCCGCCCCACCTGCCAGCCCTTGTCCTTCAGCAGTGTTCGAAGAGCCTTGGGCAGGGTAGTGATCGCATCCAGCTCGGTAACTCGCTGGCGATAGATGGCTTCGGCCAGTTGACGGCCGCGCCAGCCCGGCTCGCCCAGATTGGTCAAGCACATGGCCAGTGCTGCGGCATCCAAACCAAACATCTCTGCTGTGCTTCCCACAGCGGGTGGGTTGGTGTCTAATCGGATGAGTTGGTCGGCAGGAGTGTGCACGGCTGGGCACAGCATACGGCATTTCCCTTTCCCTTGCAGCTTTGGAAGCCGTTCTCCCCTTGCTATCAACGATTTGCACGCCTTTCCCGGCACTGGAGGCTTTCCCGCCGCATGCTCGCAGGAGCCCTCCCGTGTTGTACGGCATCAAAACAATCAAGGCGGACCCGCGCCTGAGGCGCACAATCCCGCAGCCTACAATGGAATCTGAAACGAATTAATGAGTACTGAACGCAATCTTCGTCGCACTGTACTGCCCAACGGCCTGATCGTCCTGACCGAGCGTATGGAACATCTGCGTTCCGTGGCCATGGGCGTCTGGATCAAATCCGGCTCCCGCTGTGAGCCCGCCGAAACCAATGGCATCTCCCACTTTGTTGAGCACATGGTCTTCAAGGGCACCCGCTCCCGCTCGGCGCAGCTCATAGCGCGCGAGATGGACTCGATTGGCGGCAACCTCGACGCCTTTACCGGCAAGGAAACCATCTGCTTCAACGTCAAGTCACTCGGCGAGCATGTACCGATCGCCCTCGACATCCTCGCCGACATCGTGCTGAACCCGACCTTTGCCTCCACGGACATTGAGCGCGAGCGAGGCGTCATTCTCGAAGAGATCAAGATCGACGAAGACAACCCCGACGTGCTGGTCCACGAGCTGTTCACGCAGAGCTTCTGGAAGGATCACCCGCTGGGCAAGCCCATCCTGGGCACCACCGCCACGGTGGGCCGTCTCGATCAGGAAAAGCTATTTGACTACCATGGTGGACGCTTCCTCGGCAGCAACATGATCTTCTCCGCCGCAGGCAACCTGGACCACGACCAGTTTGTCGCTTCCGTTGCCGAGAAGTTTGCAGCCCTGTGCCTTGGCCAGGCCGTGCCGGAAGAGCATGCTCCCGAGGCCAGCGCGCGCATCCTGCTGCGCAACAAGAAGGCACTCGAACAGGTGCAGATCTGCATGGGCGTGCCCTCACCGCCCATCACCGATGGCAACCGCTACACGACGCTCATCCTCAACACCGTGCTTGGCGGCGGCATGAGCTCGCGGCTCTTCCAGACCATCCGCGAAGAGCGGGGCATGGTCTACTCCATCTACTCTGACCTGAATCCCTACCGCGACACCGGCACCCTCTGCATCTTCGCCGGCACCTCGGCTGGAAAGGCCATCGAGGTCGTCGACCTGATCCTCGCGGAGATGAAGAAGCTGAAGGACGAACCGCTCAGCAACGAAGAGCTGACGCGCGCCAAGGACCAGGTGAAGGGCAACATCCTGATGGGCCTCGAGAGTTCCAACTCGCGCATGGCCAACCTCGCGCGGCAGGAGATGTACTTCCAGCAGTTCTTCACGGTGGACGAGATCATTGCCCGCGTGGATGCTGTGGACGCCGCAGGGGTGCAGGCCATGGCGCGACGGCTCTTCGACCCGGAACGGATTGCGGTGACCCTGCTCGGCCGCCTCGACGGCATCAAGCTGAACCGCAAGCGCATCGTCTGCTGAAGAGTCCGGCGCAACCGCGCCTATTCAATTGAGAACATGGTTGGACGGCAGGCATCCTGCCGTCTTCAACCGCATGGCGAACGCCCTGTTCACCCGCGCGGGCCCACACCGTTGCGGTGCGGCTTCAGGCACAAGAATCTTTCCTGCCACTTTCAGCTTAACAAGCTCTCGAACAAAATACAGGTTCCTTTTTTCGCTGCAATCCGGTTAGAGTCACCGGGCGTACAAAAGGAGTCCTGCATGACACAAATCCAGCACCCATTTGATGCGTCGAATACGCAAGAGCAGATCGCGCGCGGCGTCGGCCCAGCCAAGATCAACATCGCCTACGAGCGTCTCGGCGACCCCAATGCAACCCCCGTGGTTCTCATCATGGGCGGCGCGGCGCAAATGATCCACTGGCCAGATGCGTTTTGCGGTGCGCTCGTCGAGCGCGGCCTTCAGGTCATCCGTTTCGACAATCGCGACTGCGGCCACTCGACCCACATTGAGGGCGTTCCGGCTCCAGACTTGCCGGCGGTGCTGGCCGATGACTTTTCTTCTGTCTCGTACACGCTGAGCGAAATGGCTGCCGACACTGTCGGCCTGCTGGATGTGCTGGGCCTTGCATCGGCGCATGTTGTGGGTGCTTCCATGGGCGGGCAGATCGCGCAGGTGATGGCATGCGAGCACCTCGGCCGTGTGCGCTCGCTGGTGTCGATGATGTCGACCACGGGCAACCCCGGCGTGGGCCAGGTTGCCCCGCATGTGCTCAAGGAAGTCTTCTCCGGCCCTCCGGCCGTTACCCGCGATGAGGTGATTGCGCATCGCGTCAGCGCGGCGCGCGTGGTTGGCTCACCTGCTTACCCGGGCAACCCGGACGAGATCGCAGCGCGCGCCGGCTTGGCTTTCGACCGTTCGAACGACCTTGCCGGCTTGACGCGTCAGGCCATTGCCACGGTGGCCACGGGCGATCGCACCGAGCGCCTGCGGCAGCTCGATCTGCCCACGCTCGTCATCCACGGCCTCGCCGACCCCATGTGCGACGTGAGCGGAGGGCGCGCTACCGCGGAGGCGATTCCCGGCGCTGAACTCATCCTGATTGAAGGGATGGGGCACGATCTTGCGCCCGGCCTTCGCGCGCTGCTTGCCACGCATATCGCGGACTTTGTCTTGCGCGTGGAACGCTGCTGACAACTGACTTTGCGAGCGTTCCCTTTCCCTTCCGCGTCCATAAGATGTAGGATTTGTTCGGACGGGCCGCTCTGCCGGCCTGCCCCTAGAGGCTCAGGATTCCCATGAATTGCACGCTTTCGCTGGTTGCCGCGCGACGCCGTAACCGCCGGCCCAATGGTTTCACGTTGATGGAATTGCTGATCGTCATCTCCATCATCCTGATCCTGATGCTGGTCGCCATTCCTACCGCGGGCAAGATTCGCAAGCACGCCAACGAGCTCTCCGCGCAAAAGTCGCTGCAAACCCTGGAGCAGGCTGAAGGCATGTACGCTGACACGTATCCGACTGTCGGCTACACCTGCACTCTTTCGGCGCTGGGCGGCGAAACTGCCGGCAGCCCGCCCTCTGCCCAGGCAGCCGGCGTGATCAACGGCGAGCTCGCCACAGGCTTCAAGTCCGGCTACGTTTTCAGTATCACCAACTGCACCAAGGCCACGGCCAATAACAGCGAGCGCATCACCGGCTACACGCTCACCGCCATTCCGGCCACACCCGGCAAGTCGGGCGACCGTGGCTTTTGTCTCGAGTCCGGCGGCGCCATCAAGTCCGACCCCACCGGCGGCAGCAACTGCACCCAGAACGTGCAGTAGCGCCAGCTGGTTCTTTCGTACGGCGGGGCTTTTGCCCCCGAGGAATGCTTCTTGCTGAATGGTTTCGCAGCTTCCCTGTTTCTTCTACTCGCCGCCGCTCTTCCCGCGCAGACTCCCTCGGTCCAACAGATCGCGCAGCAGGTTGACGAGCACTACAACCGACTCCACTCTCTGCGAGCCGGGTTCACTGAAAGCTACGAGGGCATGGGCGTGCATCGCTCTGAGAGCGGCACGCTGCTGCTCTCCAAGCCCGGCCGCATGCGCTGGGATTACACCTCGCCCGCGGGCAAGCTCTTCCTGCTCGACGGGAAATACGCGTGGTCCTATGCCCACGGAGCTGCGCAGGTGCAGCGCATCCCCGCCAAGAAGCTGGACGACCTGCGCTCGCCTCTCAGCTTTCTGCTCGGCCACACCCAGATTGAAAAGGAGCTGACCAACCTGCAACTCGCCCCCGGCAAAGGCGGCTCATATCTACTCACAGGCCAGCCCAAGGGCAAGCAGGATCGCGTCCGCGAAGTGCGGCTCGCTGTCACGGCGACAGGTACCATCACCGCTCTCGATATTGAGGAGCAGGATGGCGCGCTCACACGATTCGTCTTTACGAACGAGCAGACCAACGTCCCCATCCCGGATAACAGCTTCCGCTTTACGCCGCCGCCGGGAGTGCCCGTAGTGGACGCAACGGCTCCGATCTAGGGGCCCGCCTCTGTTCTCTGATTACTCGTACCGGAGCGCCTCAATCGGGTCCAGATTGGCTGCGCGCAACGCAGGAATCATGCCGCTGATCAAGCCGGTCAGCGCCAGAATCACCGTTGCCACCACAACGGATAACGGCGAGATGCGCAGGTAGATATCCGCCGCCTCGGCGTGCAGCGCGATCGAGCTGTAGAACGGAATCCGCCCCACCATGACTGACACAAGATAAGCCAGCGCGATGCCGCTCAGGCCTCCCACGCCAGTGATCACAAACGCTTCCGACAGGAACTGCAGCAGGATATGCCGCTTCTGCGCGCCCAGCGCCTTCTCCACGCCGATTTCGCGGGTGCGTTGCTGGACTGCCACCAGCATGATGTTCATGAGGCCGATGCCTGCGATGCCCAGCGTGAGCGCCCCCACAAACGCCAGCAGCACCTGCAGCGCAAGCGACAGAATGCTGAACTGGTGCAGTTCCGTGAGCAGATTGGCCACGTAAATTGCGTTGTGGTCCGTAGGCCGGAAGTGGTGCGCAACACCCAGAGCCGTGCGCAGCTGCTGCTCGGCCAACAGGTAGTCGCCCTGGTAGTTGAACCAGATGCCGTCAAGGTACTTGGTGTCCTTGATATCGCTCATGGTGCTGAACGGGATGTAGATCTGACGGTTGCGGTCGTTCTGCGCGCCGCCCTCCTGCATCTTGGGGTGCAGGACTCCCACGATCGTAAACAACACGCCGTTGAGACGGATCGACTCGCCCAGCGCCCAGCCGCCTGAGAACAGCTTCGTTTTGGATTCTGAGCCGATGACGCACACATGCGCGCGCTGCTGCTCTTCCTGCCCGTTGAAGAACCGCCCCTGGTCCAAATCCAGCTTCCAGATCTCCTGGAACACCGGGCGCACGCCATTCACTGTCCAGGTGTAAGTGTGCAGATCGTTCTGCACCGGCACGTCCTTCTGCACCTGCGGCGAGATGTGAATGATTCCGGGGACAGCGAGTGCGACACGGTCCAAGTCTTCATCGGTAAAGCGCACCAGCGTGCCGGACTTGGCGCCGCCCGCCTGCTCGCTTGTCCGCCCCGGAAACGTGCCGATGATGTTCGTGCCCCATTCGGCGAAGATGGCCTCGATGGCGTGGCTGAAGCCCGCGCCATAGGCCAGCAACAACACCACCGTGGCGATGCCCCAAGCCATGCCGATCATGGTAATGGCGGTGCGCCGACGGTTGTACACCATCGCTTCCCACGCCTGGCCCCAGATATCTTTGAACATCGGTCAGTGCCTCTCGTCCGGTTCTTTGCCCTACTCGCGCCGCAACGCTTCAATCGGATCCATCGCGGCCGCCTTGCTGGCCGGATACAGCCCCGCCACGACGCCGGACAACACCAGCGACCCCAGTGCCACCGCCGCCGACCACGGCACGAGCCTTGGCGGGTCCCAGCCCGGCATCTTGTCCGTCAGCAGCGTCTGCAGCAGTCCCATAAACGCCGCTGACCCAGCGATACCGATCAATCCGCTTATGCCGGTCAGCAGCAGCCCCTCCCAGAAGAACTGCGACAGAATGCTGCGCCTCGTCGCTCCCAGCGCCTTCAGCAGGCCAATCTCACTCGTCCGCTCCGTGACCGACACCAGCATGATGTTGATGATGCCCACCGCGCCAAGCCCCAGGGTCACAATTCCCACGCCGCCCAGAAAGACATCCATGGCCGTGAAGATTGCGCCCACCATCTTCATCTCAGCGATGGTGTCGAACTCATCAAAGGCATCCTTCATGTCCGGGCTGAAGCCGTGCCGCTCCGCGATGACGCGATGCACCGCGGCAACCGCCTCTGTCGCGTCGCCGTGCTTAGTCGGCTGGTACTGGATGGAGTTGAGTGCATCATCGGGGATGTTGGAGCCCTTGAGCGGAAACATCTCCTGCATGGTGGTTACGGGCACGTAGATCTTCTGGTCGTCGAAGGTGTTGTTGCCGCCGCGCGAGATCTTCTCAACTGAGCCGATGATCGTGAATTCCCGACCGTTGATGGTGATGGTCTCGCCGAGCATCGGCCGCCCGTTGAAGAGCAACTGGGCGGACTTGGACCCCAGCACTGCCACGCGCCGCCGGCTGGCGAGATCGGCATCGCTCAGGAACCGCCCAGTAGCCATTGGGATATAGCGCACCACGGTGTAATTCGGCGTCACACCCATGACGTGGCTTGAGGTGTTGCTCCACTGGCTCACTTCATAGAGGTCGGAGCGGCGCAGTTCGACCGTCACGGCGCGCACCTCGGGAAGACGGCGCACGGCCTCGGCATCGCGCATGGTCAGCTGGTAGGGCCGCATCCCGGTGTGCTGGTTGGCTACCGCCGGGATGGTCCCGTTCCACATCATCACCAGGTCGTTACCGAGCTTGGCCAGATTCTTCCGCTGACCGGAGCGGAACCCCTCGCCTAAACCCACCAGCACCAGCAGAGAGCCAACGCCCCACGCAATCCCGAACATGGTCAGGAAACTGCGCAGTTTGTTCGCGCTGATGGCGCGGAGCACCTGCCCGAGCGTGTCGCGAAAGGACTGCATAGAGATTGGACGCCCCTACGCTGCGTCTGGGAACACATACGCGTGCGGACCTGCATCGGTTCCCACCGATTCCGACCATTTTCCTGATGTGTGGCTTTGCCCGGACTATCGGCCGCTAGGATTCATAGCGGAAAAAGCCCCGCCCGGATTTGCGCCCCAGCCAGCCTGCATCGACCATGCGCACCAGCAGCGGGCATGGCCGGTACTTGGGATCGCCGATGCCCTCCTGCAGCATGCGCAGGATGTCCAGACAGACGTCCAGCCCGATGAAGTCGGCCAACGTCAGCGGCCCCATGGGGTGCGCCATGCCCAGTTTGAACACCTGGTCAATCGCTTCCGGCTCGGCGACGCCTTCCATTACCGCGAACGCCGCCTCGTTGATGAGCGGCATCAGCACGCGATTCGATACAAAGCCTGCCGCATCATTCACCTTCACCGGCGTCTTGCCCAACAGCGTTGCCAATTCATAGACGGTGGCGTACGTCGAGTCGCTGGTCTGGAGCCCGCGCACCACCTCCACCAGCGCCATTACCGGCACGGGATTGAAGAAGTGCATCCCGATCACGCGTGTCGGCCGCTCGGTCAGCGCAGCCAGACGGGTAATCGACATTGATGAGGTATTCGTCGCCAGAATTGCATCTACCGGCAAAAGCTCATCCAAAGCCCGCAGAATCTCGGCCTTCAGTTCCAAGCGTTCGGGCACAGCCTCCACCGCGAATTCCGCTCCGGCCAGCGCTGCGCGGTCGGTCGTTGCGTAGATGCGCGCCAGAGCCGGCTCGATTTCCGCTTCCTGCAGCTTGCCCTTGGCCGCCTCGCGCCCCAGGTTGGTGCGAATGTGCTCCAGCGCCCGATCCAGAAAGCGCTGCTCCACGTCATGCAGCAGAACGCGAAACCCGGATCGCGCAAACACATGCGCAATGCCGGAGCCCATGGTTCCAGCGCCTACCACGCCTACTGTCTCAATCTCTGCCATGGAAGCACCCTCCCCCAAATTGCACCACGGAGTTTAGCAGCAAAAGCGAGAGGGGCGCCGTGGCGCCCCCCGGGTTTGCATCGTTTGCAGAGCAGCTATTGCCCCTGTGCAGCGGCCGGCGCGATGTGCATGCGCTCGGTTAGCGTCAGCATGAGCACATCACCTTCTTCCAGATGCGCCTGCGGATGGCTCATCAGCAGATGTACGGTCACCAGGCCCGCGCCCACCAAGCCGCCTGCCAGTGCGCCTGCCGGGCCGCCAAGGGATGCGCCTGCCACCACGCCCACGCCCACTGCTCCGCCATACTCAATGCTGTTGCGTTTGAGCCGCGAGTCGGGGCCGATCTCGCCCTCGTGGTTGATCTTGGTGTGCGTACCCGGAGCATCGGCTACTATGGCCCGCAGCCGGTAGGTTTCGCCTGTGGGCAGCGTCATCGTCTCCGGCCTGAGCATCAGCGAGCCATGCCCGCCCATCGATCCCTTCGATACTTCGACGACTCTTCCGGAGATCTCCGCCCCGGTGGGAATCACCACTTGCCCGTCCTGCAGCACATCCGAAGCCACGCGGCTGCGGAATGTCTCGCCCTGCTGGGTGAGTGTGCTGGAAAGTCCAGTCAGCAGGCGCACGCGAATCGTGGTGCCTTCGGCCAGTTCGCCCTCTCCCAGCGGCGCAGGTCGCACAATGTCGCCATCCGGGTCGTAGGGCTCAGCGCGATTGGACAGAACCGGCATGGAACTCGATGGCGGCTGCTGTGCGGCCTGCACAATTCCATCGTCGGTGCCCGTCATGGCCGGATTCGCAGTGGGCGTGGGCGCAGCCTGCGACACTGGAGCCGCATAGTTCTGCTGCACCGGCGCGGCTGTTGGTTGGGTGAGCGGATGGCTCGCCGGCGGCTTGGCCGGGGCCTCCTGCGTGTCGGTCAGAATCGTGTCGTCCGGGGGAGGGTTTGAAACTCCCGAGTACGGGCTGGACTGGCTTGCCTCCTGCGCTGCCAAAGCGGCAGTGGCGGCGGCAAAGAATGCAAAAACAAGAAGCGGCCGGTTCATCCGAATCTCCTCTCGCGGGCAGGAATTCCCCCTGCTTCCATAAACCCACCGCGCGTCAAAATGTTCCGAGCAATCCGTAGCGCAGAAACACTCCGCCCAGCTTGCCCAATTTAGATGCTACCGGTCCATTAGACGCGCGGCTGTCCCTCACGCACGCCCCAGTGCCTCCCCTGCTACGAATCAACTCCAGCAACTCTCCCGCCTTAATCCGCCCTGTGACCGTCGCCACAGGGGATAACCACCCCCGGTTTGCTAGAATCCGTACGGTACTTGATCGCTTTTTGCTGCGTATTTTCGGCGTTCCCATCCTGCCCGAACTGATCTTCAGATGCCGGTCTCTTTTCAAAGAACTCCGGACCGGGTAATGAATCGCCGCAAAACCACAGCTCACTGGACGGAAAGGACTTACGAAACGTGTCGGGTTTCTTGGAATTCATACATACCGCCGCCGGAAACGCCCTGCCCGTGGATCGCCGTCCGAAACTGAACGACCGGCTGCAACACCACATTGCGAGGACTGAAATGACTGAGATTGTCGCCATTCGCGCGCGTGAAGTGCTAGATTCACGCGGCAACCCCACCGTGGAAGCTGATGTAATTCTCGAAAGCGGCGCTCTGGGCCGTGCCATCGTGCCTTCGGGCGCTTCCACCGGCGAGCACGAGGCCGTTGAACTGCGTGACGGCGACAAGAGCCACTACCTCGGTAAGGGTGTGCTCCAGGCCGTCGCCAACGTTGAAACCATCATCGCTCCCGAGCTGGAGGGCATGGACGCCTCCAACCAGCGCCTCATCGACCAGACCATGATCGCCCTCGACGGCACGCCAAACAAGGGCAAGCTCGGTGCCAACGCCATCCTTGCCGTCTCCATGGCCTGCACACGCGCCGTCGCACAGACCCTCGAGGTTCCGCTGTATCGCTACCTCGGCGGCGTGAACGCCAACATTTTGCCGACCCCGATGCTGAACGTGATGAACGGCGGCGCGCATGCCGACTCGAATGTGGACTTCCAGGAGT
>DCFV01000160.1 GCA_002314435.1 Acidobacteriaceae bacterium UBA1795
ACGCAATCAGCGGCACCGCGCTCTGCTCCAGCGGCTTGATCACGCCTTTCTCCGTGGCCGACGGCATCAGCGGCACATCGCGGTAGAAGATCGGTGCGTCCACAGGATCGCGCGAAATGCTCATCTTCATCTGTCCGCGCGAAAGCGGCTGCAGGGAAGAGCCCACCGCATAACCGGTGATGGTGATCGTTGCCGGCTTCTCCACAGCATGCCGGCGTACAACGTCCCATGTGGCCGCATCCGGCCTCCACGTATGGGCCGCCGCCCGCTCCGGCGTCAGCTCAGGCAACTTGTTATTGCTTGATACAGTGCGCGGATCGATCTCGCCCACCACCGGCCGCTCGCCCTTCGAGGCGACACGCAGTACAGGCGAACCGTCCGCAAACGCAATCTCAATCCGCCACGCCGCTGCGCCATCCGCGTCATCGCGCCATTCGAACATAGGCGCCATCATGTCCGGCGGAAAGACCGACTCGTTCAGCGGATAATTCACGTGGATTGCCGCAAGGGACTGTGTGGCGCCGGCCACTGGCCGGCCACGCACCGTAATCAGCGCGACGAAGAGCATGCAGGCTGAAAGAGCAGCAGCAGCACGAACCAACGATTCGCCGGAGATCGACGCACAGCCGTCCGCGTGTGACGCAGCCATCCACGCCTCCCAACCATTCCTTGTGCGAGCGATCGAAGTTGACTGGTTCGAAAGTGCCTGTGACTCACAGCAACCTTCGGTCACGAGGAGTATACCGCCGTCGCCAGCGCCGCAGATGTGCACCGCGCCAGACAGGGCTCCCCTCCATGGCTCATTTGAGCGTCCTTACTGCCTGAGGCCCGGTTGCGCACCCAGCCCCGTAGCCGCGGCCTGCTCATGCGCGTGATAGCTCGACCGCACCAGCGGCCCCGACTCCACGTGCCGGAAGCCCATCTTCAGCGCCTCCGTCTTCAACTCCACAAACTCCCGCGGCGTATACAGTCGCGCCATCGGCAGATGGTCGCGCGAGGGCCGCAGATACTGCCCGATCGTCAGGATGTCGCAGTGGACCGCCGCCAGGTCGCGGAAAACGTCAAGCAGCTCTGCCGTCTCTTCACCGATCCCCACCATCACGCCCGACTTCGTTGCGCCCGCCGGATTCAATTCCTTCGCGTAGCGAAGCAGCTCCAGTGTCCGTTCGTACCGCGCGCCCGACCGTACCGCGCGATACAGCCGCGGCACCGTCTCCGTGTTGTGGTTCAGGATCTCCGGCTTTGCTTCCACCACCAGCCCAATTGCCTCGCGGTCGCCCTGGAAGTCCGGAATCAGCACCTCCACGCCACACCCAGGCGCCTGCCGCCGGATCTCCTCGATCACCATGGCAAACGCCCGCGCGCCGCCCACCAGATCATCGTCGCGGTTCACGCTCGTGATCACCGCAAACTCCAGCCCCAGTTGCGCCACCGCTTCAGCCACGCGCCGCGGCTCATCAAAGTCGATCGGCTCCGGCCGCCCTTTCGGCACCGCGCAGAATCCGCAACGCCGCGTGCACAGGTTGCCCAGCATCATGAACGTCGCCGTCTTGTGATGCCAGCACTCGCCAATATTCGGGCACTGCGCGCTCTCGCACACCGTGTGCAGGTTCAGCTGCCGCGCCAGTCGCTTCAGGTCGTGGTAGTTTTCGCCCACAGGCGCGCGCGCCTTCAGCCACTCCGGCTTGGGCGCCGGAGCCTTGCGCACGTCTTCAATCTGCACCAGATCCATCACTCATTATTGTAGCGGGCGGCGCGGCACCTGCCGCCCACGCACAGACACCAACGCCCATCCTCTGCAGAAGATGGGCGTCCGCATTCGTAAAAATCTACTTCTTGGTTTCAGCCGGAGCCGCCACAGCCGCAGGCTTCAGATACTTATCCCACCACGCCAGCCACCGCTCATACCGGTCCTTGATATAGCTCGGCTTCGTGAACCCATGAAACTGCCCCGGATACACCACCAGCTCCGTCGGCCGCCCCAGCGATTTCAACGCCTGGTACATCTGTTCGCCGCCCAGCAGCGGCACATTCATGTCGCTCGACCCACCCATAAACAGCATTGGCGTATGAATCCGCTTGTCCACTTCGAGGAACGGATAGCTCATCTTCAAATACAGCGGCAGGTTCTTCCACGGCGGCCCCAGCTCATTGTCATACTGCAAAACGTATTGGTCCGTGCCGTAGAACGACATCGGCGCCGCCACACCCGCCCCGCTGATCCCGCACTTGAAGCGATCCGTGCTCGCCACCGAGTAGTCGGTCAGAATGCCGCCGTAGCTCCACCCCGTCACGCACACTCGATTCGAATCCGCCACGCCCAGCGCGACAGCCTTGTCCACGCCCGCCAACAGGTCTTCCACCTCGTCGTGGCCCCAGTCGCCCGCAATCGCCTTCGAGTAGTCTTGCCCGCGTCCCGAGCTGCCGCGGTAGTTCACGTTCAGTTCCGCGTAGCCCTTCGTCGCAAGCCACTGCCGCAGAAAGTCGAACCCATGCTCGTCCTGTCCGTTCGGCCCTCCATGAATAAACAGGATCATCGGCATCGGCGCTCCCGCTTTGAAGTCCGCAGGCTTCGTCAGCAGCCCGTGCACCTCGGTGCCGTCCTTGCTCTTGAACTCCACATTTTCCGTCGGCACCAGGTTCAACTCAGCCATCAGCGCGTCGTTGTGCGTGGTCAGCTTGCGCAGCGCGCCTTTCTCCAGCGCATAAATCTCCGCCGGATCGCTGTCGTCGCTGAACAGCACCGCCGTGTGTCCCGCCGCCGCGTCCCACGCCATCACCGTGCCTTGCTGCGTCAGTTCCTTCCTAACTCCGTCGCCCGCCAGTTCCACCTCCGCCGGATACTGGTTGCGGTCGTCGTTGATCAGGTAACTCAGCTTCCCGTCTACTGCATAAACCGGCGCATGCGCCGCGCGGTCCAGCTTCGCCGCTGGGTAACTGATCTTTCCGTCCAGTGTCACCACCGCCGGCCGCGCCTGCGAGTATTCCAGTAGTTCCAGCTTCGCGCCCTGCGCATACGCAATCGCCTTCGAGTCCGGCGACCACGCCAGCGGCCCCTCATCCGGCCCCGGCCACGTCGTCAGTTTGCGCACCGCCGAACCCGCCTTCGCCTCCACCACAAACACGTCGTCATTGTTCGAGCGGTCCGGGTCTGTCTCCTGATTGCTCACAAACGCAATCCACTTCCCGTCCGGCGACCACTCCGCGTGCTTCTCGTCCACGTTCTTCCCCGTGGTCAGCTTTTCGGCCTTCTTCGTCGCAATATCGTAGAGGTAGAGCGAAACCCAGTCTTCGTCGTGGATATACCCGTGCACATCCTGCTTGAAGTGGTAGCGGTCAATCACAATCGGTTTCGGCGTCGCCGGCGGCTTGCCTTCCTCCACGTCCGGCTCCAACTTCGGCCGCATCGCGAGCAGCAGCGTCTTCGCGTCCGGCGACCAACTGTACCCCTCGATCTCTTTATCGGTAATCGCCGTCAGTTGCTCGGCCTCGCCGCCGCGCCTGTCCATTACCCACAGCTGGTTGCCCTTCGCCGGCCCCGGCCGTGACGACAGAAAGCTGATGTATTTCTCATCCGGGCTGAACTTCGGCGTACCCGCGCCCTCCTTGCCAAACGTCAGTTGCAGACGCACAGATCCGTCCCACTTCACCATCCACAGGTGGCTCAGGCTCTTGTCTTCCTTGGTGTCGATCTGGCTGACGGTGTAGACAACCCACTGCCCGTCCGGCGAAATCACCGGTGCGCTCACCCGCTGCAAGCGGGCCAGGTCGTCGAGGGCAATATCTCGCTTCTTGGGGGCATCGGCAGCGCGAGCCAGGGTGGCAGACGACGCCAGAGCTCCAAGACACACAACCGCAGAGAAAGTGAGCTTCAGCAGGTTACGCAGCATGGCGAGAGACTATCATCCATCCCGTAAAGGCCCCAAAAAGGAATCCCGCCCGTCGCGCCTCAGCGCAGCTTCTCGCGTACCTCGCGCCGCACAAGGTAGAGAAAGAACACCACGTTCAGCAAGCTCTGCACCAGTGAGGCGCCCACGTGCTGCACGCTGAAGATCCACCCGTTGTAGCAGGCAAGCAGAAACACCGCCGCCAGCGCCCCGGCCCACGCCCACCGGAACAGCATCACCATCCCCGCCGCAGCCGTCAGAAACGCCGCCGCGAGCGCCAGCAACAGCGCCGGATAATGCCCTTGCACCACTCCCAGAATCAGCACCCCGGCCAGCAGCACCAGGTAGAGTCCGATCGCCAGCAGCCCCGGAAACGGCAGCAACTCGCGCTGGGGCGCTGGCGCAGGCGGCGCCTTCGGCTCGGCCGTGCTGCGCTCGGTGTCGCTCATAGCGTGTGCAGATACGCCAGCAGGTCGCTCATCTGCGCATCATCCAGCGGCGTCGCGGGCATCATGCCCCGCCCGCGCAGAGTCACCACAGTCAGCCGCTCGTCGGTCGGCGGCGCGCCCGAAGGCATCGCCTTCAGCTTGGTCAGCGCCTGCAGTCCCGGCCCGTGCAGGCTGCTCGTATTCGTCGGATAGTGGCAGCGCGCGCACTTGGCCTGGTACACCTGCGCCCCGCGCGCCTCTTCTGCCGTCCACTCTGACGCAGGCTTGGAGGGCGGCAGCGAGCGGCACCCCGCCACGGCAAACCCCGCCGCGCATGCCGCAACAGCAACTGATGCAACAAAAAGATGAGTACGCATATTCGTAACGATCATACAAGCAGCTGGCCGCTACTCGAACCGCCACGTGAGCCCCGCGTTCCACCTACCGGCCGTCGCAAAAACATCCCTCGCGTAGGCCTCGCTTGCCCTGACCGAAGTGCCAGGAGATCGACCCGCCTGCGAACGAGACCATGCGAATGCCCATGCTCCTCACAATAGTTCCGCAATCGAAGTCATTCTCTGCGCCGCTTGGGCCTCTACACGCGGTGCGATCGCAGACCGTAGGTGGCCGCTAGTGGTGTGTATCATGCGGATGATCGTTTATCTGTTTTGAAAGGTATGGGCTTCAGCCCGTACGTAAGCCTCGCAAAATCAATGGGGCTTTAGCCCCCGAGGGGATGCCGACCCACTGTTCTCAGCCTCTGCGGAACGATGAAAGTGGATTCAATCACTGAGACCCTGCGCTAGGTTCAGCAGGTGACTGCCTTCGAGCACATTGAAGGCACTCTCATCGGTTCCAACGCTGCTGAAAGCTGACAACCGCGGCATCTGTCAAAAGGTTCTTCTTAATGCGAATCGCACCTGAAACGGTTCGACGGGGTGGGCAACCCGTGTAAATACCGACGGGCCTATTGGAGTCCCTCCTGAAGTTATTCCTGGAATTACTCGAGACTCATAGGCGTAGTCAATGTCGCTATCGCTGCGGTCAAGTAAGTTCAAAAATTCGGCCGAGATGCGCCATTTCTTGTGAATTTGATAACCGACCTCTGCATTGAGCAATATCGTTGCATTTGAGCGATAGATTCCGTCGGACGTCAAATCGCGCGGTCCAAAGTTGCGCAAGCGCAAACTTGCCGAAAAGCCTTCGTAATCGTGCAGTGTGATGCCCGAGGAAATCACCACCCCAACCGCTTCGGGCACACGCTTGCCGCCCGGGCTGCCAGGCGCAGCATCGTCTTCGTCGATTTCGGTAAACAGGGCTTTGGAATTCGCAAGGTCAAAATCAAAAGCCAAATGTTCCAGCGGCGTGTAGTAGTTCGCCCATTCGACGCCATAGCGGTTGCTCGGCTGCTTTGAGGCAACCGTGCCTCCGGTGTCGCCAGACTGCTGCAGTTCCGAAGCGCTGTGGAGATACCAGAGCGAAAGGGTGCTTTGGATATGTGGAACGGCCACAGTGCGCATGCCGATTTCCCCGCCTTTGGTTGGGATCAGGGCGGGAATTTTCGAGGCGGGCGTATTGGGGTAAGGGTTTTCCCCCGAAACCGGTTCCACCGTTTGCGTTGTGCCACGTCCGTCGTTGCTGTGGAAACTGAATCCGCCCTGTGCGTAGATCTCAGTATTGGACCACGGGCCGAAAATCAAATTCAATTTTGGACTGAGCAGCAGTTTGCCGGCCGTGCCGGAATTGGCTGAAGTAACCAGGCTGGTGACGTCAAAGTAGTCCAGGTCGCCGCGTAGGGCCGCTACCAAGCGGATTCTTTCCGCCCACTGGGTCTTGTTTTCCGCATAGAAACCGGCCTGCGTGTCCGTAAAGCGATCTGCTTCCGTGGTCGCGGGCAAAGTATTGCCGGTGTCGGAATCAGTTTTGTCCACGCGCACGCGATCTTCCGCCTGGTAAAGGCCGTTGTGGATCCAATCGTTGCGGACCTGAAGGCCGAACGTGTTTTCCACCCTGCGGCCAAACCATTGGCTGAGAATCGTGTGGCGTGCGTCCAGCCCTGCCACCCAGCGCCTGTCCTTCTGTTCAAACTGGTCGCCGCGATTGGGGTCCGTCAGGAAGTAAGTAAAATCGGAAAATAAATCGAGATAATAATAAAATCCGTACGCAACGACTTTCGATGCGGAATTCGTGCCTTGGTGATGCCCCTCGCCCTGCAAGCTGTAACGCTGTGAGTGGCCACCGTCAGTCGGGTTCAGTGTGCCGTATAAACCAACGAGGGGCACGGCGTTCACAGGAATTTGATCGCTCGAGTTCCATTTTCCGTGGTAACCGCGCGCCGTGATGCTGAAACCATCGGCGTCTCCGCTCCGGCTGTAGGTTAGAAGGCCGTTGAACTTGGTATAGGCATCCGGATGCTTCCATGGGCCGTTGTCGTAGTACGCTTCTCCGCCGTACAGCAAACTGCCCAAGCCGAGCTTTTGTGATACGCCGAAAACAGCCCGCCCATAGCCATACATGCCGCCTTCTACCTTGAAAAAGTTCTGGGGCAGTGTCTTGAAATATTCCAAATGGGCCGATCCAGCCGAACCATAATTGCCGATGTCGGCGTAATAAGGACCTTTCTCGAAATTCACGCGCTTTACAAACTCCGCGATGACGGTGTTCATATCCGAGTACCCCTCGCCATGCGCGTGTGACGGCAGGTTGAGCGGCATATCGTCGATGAAAATGGCGAAATCTGTGCCGTGGTCGAGATTGAAGCCGCGAAGATAATATTGGTTGCCCTTGCCGCCGCCGGCGTGTTGAGTGATGATGAGACCGGGAACCGTCTCCAAAACTTCTCCCGAACGAAGAATCGGACGATCTTGGATTTCCGTTGCGCCCACTGTTCCCTGGGTGCCGGATTTGGCAATTCCGATAAGGTCATCCTCCCGGCCCTGCACGTTGATGGTGGTGCTCAAGGCGCTCACAGCGAGAGAGATGCGCAGCGGGGCCGGTGCCCCGGTGGTCCCTATGGTGATGGGCATCTCTTTGGTTTCAAAATCGGGATTCGATACTACGAGTCGATAATTACCTGCCGGGAGTCCGGAAATAATGAAGAAGCCGTTCCTGTCCGACTGTGTCGTGCTTTGTACAGCTCCATCCGCGCCCCGAACCTGCACGATAGCCCCCGCAATCACTGCGCCAGACGCGTCAACGACAGTTCCGGATAGCTGAGGCCGATAAGCCTTATCTCCCGTGGCAACCTGGGTATTCTCTTGCGCGGTCGTGCTCAAACTCCCCGTTCGCGCCGAAACTGGCAATGCCCCAAACAAAGTTGTGGCCAGTATCCACAACGATGCGTTGAGTATTACGAATTTTAATTTCGTGTTACCAGCTTCCACAATACAGCCCTTCCCGGACGCAACAGCAAGCATCAGTGTTTGTGAGTGTGAGGCTTCCGGTTTCTGTGGTGAGGATCTCCCGATGCAGGTTGCGCCACCGTCATCACCAGCCGTCCGTGCTGCACGCCCTTCAGCCCGATCAGCCGTCCCGCAAACTGCTCCACCTGCGCCGCCTTCCCGTGCACAATCAGCACCTCAAGGCACGAGTCGTGGTCCAGGTGCGCATGGCTCGTTGACACCACCAGTTCGTGATGCGCGTGCTGCAGCTCGGTCAGTTTTTCCGTTACGCCATGCGACTGGTGATCGTAGATCAGCGTCACCGTACCCACCACCGTCGCGCCGGGGCTGGCCGTCTGCTCGGTCACCAGCCGGTCCCGGATCAGGTCGCGAAACGCCTCGGACCGGTTCGTATACCCCAGCTTGGCAATAAACCTGTCGAATCGCTCCAGAAGATCGGAATCCAGAGCCACACCAATCCTGCTGAGTACGCCCATGCACACTCCTGCACCAGCAATCGACTCTCCAGGGGAAAGCTGAGAATAGCACTATTGGCCAATTCGTGCCACGCGCCGCGACCCTCACTCCGCCGCCGCAATTGCCTCGCAGATTCGTTCCAGCGCCTGGATCTCCGCCGTACTCCCTGGCCGCCGCCCGTTGATCATCACCGAGAACGACACCATCTTGCCGCTCGCCGCTGTCAGGTACCCCGAGAGTGCCGTCGTCTCGTTCAGCGTGCCCGTCTTGGCCCACAGCTTGCCCTTCAGCGGCGAGTCCTTGAAGCGATTCACCAACGTGCCGTCCACGCCCGCTACCGGCAGCGTCGCGCGAAACCCCTCGCCCCACGGCTGCCGCGCCGCATAGGCCAGCAATCGCGTAAACGCGCGCGGCGCAATGCGATCGTCCATGCTCATCCCTGACCCGTCGTAGAGATAGAAGTCCTCGTCGCTCACCCCCGCGTCCACCAGGAACTGCCGCACCACGCGCGAGCCCTGCGCCAGGCTTCCGTCCTTTCCCAGCAGCTTGCCCAGCAGCCGCAGCGCCAGCTCCGCATGCAGGTTCTCGCTCAGCTTGTTGGTCATCGTCAGGTCTTCAATCATCGGTACGGAGATATGAGTGGCCAACACGCGCCGCCCCACCAGCGGGGCAGCCACCGAGAGCAACGTCAGCCGCGCCAGATGTGGCAAGGGCTCTGCGCGCTCCCCCGCATAGTCTCCCGTGCCGTCCGCCACCCGGTGCGCCGCCACCGCCGAACCGCTCACCGTCACGCCGCGCTCCAGCAGCGCCTGCTTGAACACCGTCGACGCAAACTCTGCCGGCTCGTCCACCGCCAGCTCCGCGTGGAAGCCAGCCGTAGGCGCCGTGCCCCACGTTCGTACCATCAGCGCCCCTGGCATGCGCTCCAGCCCCGGATGCGCCGTCTCTCCCGTCGCCGCCATGGTCATCGAGTTCGCCAACGTGAAGTAGTCCACCTTCGGACTCCACTCCGCCGCCACCCCTGTGGGCTCTGAACTATCCGCCGTAATCGTCAACTCAATCTTGTTGTCGTTAAAGCTCAGAGCCGACGCCGGTGCGCCGTAGTCCCACTGCAAATCGTCCCATCCCCACGCCGTACCGTAGGGCTCATTTAGAAAGTAGCTGTCGTCTCCCACCACATTGCCGTCCACCGTGCGCACGCCCGCCTGCACCACCTGCTGCGCCAGCAGATCCAGCACTGCGTTCGGGTTCGGCTTGGAGGGCAAAGCCGTAGCTGTCGTATCCGTCTGCGCTGGTGTCGCAGGCTTCGGCTTCGGCGGTTCGTAGGGATACTTCCGCACGCTCAGTGTCGGATCGCCCACGCCCACCAGCAGCAGATCCCCGTGCAGCACCCCCGCCGCGTCCACGTCGCCCGTCGCCACCACGTGCGTCGTCCACGTCAGGCTCTCCACCGGAAGCAGCGCAAACGCCGCAGCCGTCGTCGTCAACTTCGCGTTCGAAGCGGGCGTAAACAGCCGCCCCTCGTTCAGCCCGTAGAGCGGCTGCCCTTCCAGCGTCACCACGCTGATGCCAAACATCGCATGTCCCAGCGCCGGATCAGCCAGAATCGCCTCGATCCGCTCGCTGAGCGCGGCCTTCGCCGGTGCCGCATGCCCCGTGCGCTGACCGGTGCGCTGCTGCGCCGCAGCTCCGCTCGAAACCAGAACAGCTCCCGACAAAAAAAGCGCCCAAAGCGGCCGTGTCCTCACCATGGCGGGAGTGTAGCAGGCCACAGCGCGCACTTCTCCGCATCGCCGCACGCAGCGCCCCTACAATCGAATATGTCGTCCTTCACCTGCCCATGATCCCCGCGCGCCAACCCGCCCCAACACGAACCCCTAGCCTCTGGCGGGTCTCCGCCCGCACTCTCGAGCTGGGCCGCCGCACGCTGGTTATGGGCATCGTCAATATCACGCCCGACTCCTTCAGCGACGGTGGTGCCTTCGCCGCGCCGCGCGACGCCATCGCCCACGCTCTTCAGCTGCTCGACGAAGGCGCCGACCTGCTCGACCTCGGTGCCGAGAGCACCCGTCCCGGCTCGCATGCCGGTGACGCCGAGCCTACCGTCAGCGCCGCAGAAGAGAAGGTCCGCCTGCTCCCCGTCCTCGAAGGCATCCTCAAGGCCCGGCCCGACTCAGTGCTCTCCGTCGATACCTACAAGGCCTCCACCGCCCGCGCCGTGCTCGCCGCCGGAGCGCAGATCATCAACGACGTCAGCGGCTTTACATGGGATTCCTCCATGCCCGCCGTCTGCGCCGAATCCGGCTGCGGCGTCGTGCTCATGCACACCCGTGGCCGCCCAGACGAGTGGCGCACCCAGACCAAACTCGCGCCCGATGCACTGTTCGATGAAGTAAGCCACCGCCTCGCCGAGGGTCTTCAGAACGCCTCGCAGGCCGGCATCGCACGCGACGCCATCGTGCTCGACCCCGGCTACGGCTTCGGCAAGAGATTCGACGAAAACTATGCATTGCTCGCCCGCCAGCAGCAGTTGCTTGCGCTCGGCCGCCCGTTGCTCGTCGGCCTCAGCCGCAAGTCATTCCTCGGCCACACACTCGCGCCACTCCACGGCGGCCAGCCGGCGCCCGTCGACGCACGCGAAGCTGCCAGCATCGCTGCGCTCGTAGCCGCCATCCTCCACGGAGCCTCCATCGTGCGCGTCCACAGCGTGCGCCCAGCCGTAGAAGCCGCCCGCATCGCCGACGCCCTGCTGCAGGCCGACTAGCGCCGCGACATCTCCCACAGTTTCCCCACCGTGTTCCAGTTGCGCGCCGTGCTCGCCACGCCCAGCACACGGTTCAGCGTCTTCGTCGTGAACTTCGTATCCGCCGCGCCATCCGGCAAATGCAGATAGAGCGTCTTCCCATCCAGATGAAAGCGGTCCTGCCGCGCCGGATACTGCGCCGCGATCTGTTCCAGTCCAGCCGCCGCGTTCTTCGCCGGATCCCCGCCAGAATCACCGCATGCACGCGCGCCCCATCCGTCGCAGCCTCAGTGGCAAACGGATTCGCGGCAATCACGCGCTCCAGTTCCTCGTGTGTGCGTACGACCACGCCCACCGGAGCACCCATGTGCGCCTCCAGCGCCGTCGCAATCGCCTTCGCCACGCCCGCCCCCGTGCCCTTCGCGTCAAACACCGCGTTGCCGCTCTGAATGTACGTCTCCACGCGGCCGTAGCCCAGCCCCGCCAGCAGCCGGCGCAGATCCGCCATCGCCAGCTTGCCCGTCCCGCCCACATTCACCGCGCACAGCAGAGCCACAAACGCAGTCACGTCTCCCCCGGCCACAGGACAATCAGAAATTTGAACGATCACCGACACGCTGTGAACTGATCCCTGATCACTGTCCACTGTCATTGCTTCTCAGTAGACCAATACACCGCCACGCCGCCCGCCAGCGCCAGCAGCGCCAGCACCGGAACCAGCCACCCCAACCCGCCGCCCGGCAACGCATCCGGCAGTAGCGTACCCAGGTTCAGCGCCCGCTCCAGCCCTGCCACCCAAGACTTCGCCTGCAGCCCGCCCCGCAGTTGCCACACCAGCAAGCCCACCGCCGCCAGCACCGCCAGCGCCAGCGCAAACACCTGTGCTCCCAGCAGCGGCTTGCTGATGCGCTCCAGCGCCGCGTTGCGCCGCCGCAGTTGCGCGCGCCACCACAGCGCCCCCGGCGAAACCAGCTGCGGCTCAGCCATCGCCGCCGCCCGCGCCGCCCTCATGCTCTCAGTCAGCAGCACCCGCTGCGCGCACACCCGGCATCCCGCCGCATGCGCGCGCAGCTCGGCCGGACTGGCCTGCGGCCACTGCCCCAGCTCCAGCAGCATCGCCACTTCCTTCTCCCGCGCACACCCGAAGGCCCTCATGCCGCACCGCCTTCCCGCAGCAGCCGCGCCGCCCTGTGCCGCGCACGAAACAGCAGCAGCCGCACGCTGGCCGATGCCAGCCCCGTCACCTCGGCAATCTCCTTGTGCGAGTAGCCTTCGGCATACGCCAGCCACAGCAGCTGCCGTTCTCGCGGACGCAGCTTCTTCAGCGCCGGTCCCAGCATCGCCTGCGCCTCCGCCTGCCCCGCTCCGGCCCGCGCCGCAAACACCTCTTCCGGCATCTCCTCCAGCGCCGCCGTCCGCGGACGCCGCCAGTGATCGCGCAGCAAATTCGTTGCAACCCGGAACAGGTACCGCCGCGCCGCCACTTCGCCATCCTGCGGCGTCTCCGCGCACAAAAAGCGCACGTAGCTCTCCTGCATCAGGTCGTCCGCCAGCGACGGCTCGCCCGAAATCCGCGCCAGGTACGCCCACAGAGGCCGCGCCGTGCGCGTATAGAACCCCGCGAACGCCTCATGCTCCATCGGCCCGCACGCAGGCTCGCAGGCAACCGTCCCTGCGTCGCCTGCCAGCACTTGCGGAATGGCAGCCTCCCAATCCATCGGCCTCTGCTTCCTCACGGTCTGCCGGCTTCCCGCGGCTCAATGCCGGTCCCGGGCAGCCAGCGCAGCGCCCCCGTCAGCGGACTCCTGCGGCATCAGTCCCATCCTCGCAGCCAGCAGCCAGGTCACTCCCGCGCTGATGATAAATCCGATGCCCGGCATCAGCGCCAGCGTGCCCAGCACCAGCATCGGTATGTCCATCTCGGTGCTGGCATGGCGCAGCAGCATGCAACCCAGCCCCAGCAGCACCAGCACAATGCCCACCTGCAGCGGCGTCAGCACCCGCGCCACCACATGCGGTACGCGCTGGCTCCGTTCCAGGTTCACCGCAATCGGAGCCGCCTCCAGAAAGCGCCGTCCCGCATCCGTGTCCATGTAGCCCGCCAGTTCCTGCACTGAGCTGAACTTGTCGATCAGCCGCCCGTGCACTTCGCTCTGCAGTTTGAAAATGCGGTTCCACCGCCGGTTCTCCAGAAACGCCCGCGTCATCCACGCCACCGCGACAAGAAAGATCGCAAGCGCGAGCACCGGCGGCATGTTGCTCATGAACTCCTCATACGCCGACCGCTGGTGTTCCGCCGGCATCATCCCCGGCCACACCGCCCGCTCCAGCGCCTCGTCCGGCGCGCCATTGCCCTGCAGATGCGAGAACAGGAAGTACTCCGGGTTCCGCGCCACTTCCGGGTGCGCCGTCAAAAACTGCGCCAGTTGCGGATTGTTCCGCGCCACATACTCCTGGTTTGAAAGCAGCGACGGATCGCGCGCCACTACCGTGGTCAGCGTCGGGCTCAGCTTCAGCAGCTTGATCAGCTCACTCTGCGTCGAGGCCACATCCTTTTCGTTCAGCGCGGTCGCCGGCGGCGTCGCCACCGCGGGGCGCGCCTGCGCCCCAGCCAGCGCAGCGCCCAGCAGCGCCGGGGCAGCCAGCAACAAAGCCACACGGTGAAGCGTTCGATAAATCGGCATGATTGAATTCCTTCCCGGAACAGGCTTCTCAGCCGTTCTGCCCCTACAACGTTTCACGGGAAGGATTGGTTAACACCGCCGGCAAACTATTTTGGTATCTTCGCTGGGATGGTCGCCATCATCAGATGGAGATATAGCTCACAAGAGCGTGTGACAGTCCGCACGTGTCATTGTGACGGTCTCAGGAAGAGTCATCGTTCTCTTCATAGATAGATCACTCGAGTTTATTTACCTCGTAATAAATAACGAAACTTTTGCCTTTACTTAG
>DCFV01000177.1:0-1536 GCA_002314435.1 Acidobacteriaceae bacterium UBA1795
CCAGCACCGCCGTCGCCAGCACGTGTGCCGCCGAGTGGCGCACCACCTTCAGCGCCTCCGGATCCTTCTCCGTTACCAGTTCCAGCTTCGCGTCCGCCGTCAGCGGAGTTGCCAGATCCACCAGCCGCGGCGCCGAAGCGTCTTCAGCGGCATACATCGCCGCTTCCGCCGAATCGCTCTCCTTGGCCGCAGCGCTCGCCGTAGCCGCAGTCAGCGGAGTCAGACGCGCCACCACGCTGGCCGCAGCCAGCCGAGGCGAAATCGAGTTGGCAATCTCAAGAGGCGTCGTGCCCTGCGGCACTTCCTTCACAGCCCCATCGGGCAGGTGGATGGATATTGTTTGCGTGCTCATGATTTCCAGTCGCGGCGCTTTGGATTGGTGGACAGAGACAGCTTTTCGCCGCGCAACTTAACAGGATAGTGGTCTTTGCCGTGCCGAGTCGAGGAACGTGAAGCCACAATGCCCACAAATCCCACAAAACACGCGACGAGCAATCAGCCGAACCGCGGCGCGAGTGCGTCCAGAAAGAGTTCACGCACTCGCCACACCGCCGCACCTCCTCGGCGCGTCTAAACCAGTGCATGCAAGTCGGCGCGCCCGCCTGAAAGGACTCCCCATGCGCTGGGTATCGCTGTCCGCCTGGATCATCGTCTGCCTGATCGTCGGCACTCTCGGCTCGCGCTGGACCGCCCCCGCCATCCCCGGCTGGTATCGCCGCCTGCGCAAGCCGTCCTTCAACCCGCCCAACTGGATCTTCGCGCCCGTCTGGACCACCCTCTACGTCCTCATGGCCTTCGCCGCCTGGCGCGTCACCATGTCACCCGCCACGCCCGACCGCGGCTGGGCCCTCGACCTGTTCGGCCTCCAGCTCGCCCTCAACCTCGCCTGGAGCTGGATCTTCTTCGGCCGTCGCGCCCTCGGTGCAGCGCTGGCTGAGGTGCTCCTGCTCTGGGCCGCCATCGCCGCCACCATCGCCGTTTTCGCCCGCGTCGACGCGCTCGCCGCATGGCTGCTTGTGCCCTACATCGCCTGGGTCAGCTTTGCCTCGCTGCTCAACGCCGCCATCTGGCGGCTCAACCGCCAAACTGATCCAGCCAAACCGCTTGCCAGAACCGCCACGCAGCGATAGGCTGTTTCCATGCGTCGATGTCGCTAACGCCGTTCCGGTGTCTGCTCCGACGCACGGGTGCGCCCATAATGCGCACTATTGCTTCCCTCTCGGCTGGACCGCTCGCGCGGGCCGCCCGCACCCCCTGAGACATCTGAAGTTGAAGCCCCGGGGCCTGTTTCCGCACGAACAAAGGAGATCAAATGGCTCGTATTGCTGCAAGCGTCACCGATCTGATCGGGCACACCCCGCTGGTGCGCCTCAACCGCATGGCCGCTGGCCTGCCAGCCACCGTCGTCGTCAAGCTCGAAAGCCAGAACCCCCTGGCCAGCGTCAAAGACCGCATCGGCTTCGCCATGATCGACGATGCTGAAAGACAGGGCCGCATCAAGCCCGGCGAAACCGTGCTCATCGAGCCCACCAGCGG
>DCFV01000177.1:1846-2237 GCA_002314435.1 Acidobacteriaceae bacterium UBA1795
TACAAGCTCATCCTCACCATGCCTGAGACCATGAGCGTTGAGCGCCGCGTGCTCGTCAAGGCCTTCGGTGCGGAGATCGTCCTCACCCCCGGCCCCAACGGCATGAAGGGCGCCATCGCCAAGGCCAACGAGATCCTCGCCGCCACCCCCAACGGCGTCATCCTCCAGCAATTCGACAACCCCGCCAACCCCGCCATCCACTACCACACCACCGGCCCTGAAATCTGGGAAGACACCGACGGCAAGGCCGACATCCTCATCAGCGGCGTGGGCACCGGCGGCACCCTCACCGGCGTGGCCAAGTACATCAAGGAGCGCAAGCCCGAGTTCAAGGCCATCGCCGTCGAGCCGACGGACAGCCCCGTTCTCTCCGGCGGCAAGCCCGGCCCCC
>DCFV01000177.1:2504-7676 GCA_002314435.1 Acidobacteriaceae bacterium UBA1795
CCCCACAAGATCCAGGGCATCGGTGCCGGCTTCGTACCCGGCGTGCTCGACACCCACCTCATCGACGAGGTAGTCCAGGTCACCAACGATGAGTCCGTCGAAACCGCCCGCCGCCTGCCCAAGGAGGAAGGCCTCTTCGTCGGCATCAGCTCCGGTGCCGCCGTCGCCGCCGCCCTCAAGGTAGCCGCCCGCCCTGAGAACGCCGGCAAGCTCATCGTCGCCGTCCTCCCCAGCTTCGGCGAGCGCTATCTCTCCACCATCCTGTTCGAGTCGCTCCGCCAGGAAGCCCTGGCCCTGCCCACCGAACCAGTAACCCTGTAAGCCACAGACAGTGGTCAGTGAGCGGCGCGTCACCTGCCGATCACTGGCCACTGATCCTGATCTCTGTTCATGCCCTTCTTCGAACGCATCCGCGAAGACATCAACTCCGTCATGGAGCGCGACCCGGCTGCGCGTTCGCGGCTTGAGATTCTCCTCTGTTATCCCGGTCTCTGGGCCGTCTGGATTCACCGCATCAGCCACGGCCTGTGGCGCGCACGCCTCCGCCTCCTCGCCCGCCTGCTCTCTCAGCTCGGCCGCTTCCTCACCGGCGTCGACATCCACCCCGGCGCGCTCCTCGGCCGCCGCCTCTTCATCGACCACGCCACCGGCGTCGTCATCGGAGAAACCGCCATCGTCGGCAGCGACGTCACCATCTACCAGGGCGTCACCCTCGGCGGAACCGGCAAGGGACACGGCAAGCGCCACCCCACCGTCTGCGACCGCGTCTTCATCGGTAACAACGCCAATATCCTCGGAAACATCACCGTCGGCCAAAACTCCCGCGTCGGCGCCGGCTCCGTCGTGCTCAACGACGTACCCCCCAACTCCACCGTCGTCGGCGTCCCCGCCCACATCGTCTACCGCGCCGGCCAGCGCGTCCTCATCACCGATCCCCACGACATCAAGGACCCCCTCTCCGACGCCCTCATCGCCCTCGCCGACCGCGTCGAGCTTCTCGAGCAGCAGTTGGGCGGCAAGCATGCGGCCGCAGCAGCACCCTTCGCCGCAGAAGAAGCCGAGCGCTCCGCCTACCGCGAAGAACTCGACCGCCTCAGCGACTACGTCTCCATGGGCGAAGGCATCTAGCTGACCCCGAACTAAGTCCAAGTCGACCGGCCTGCCACACGAAACGTCCCGTCTCATCCAGACTTAGGTATCAGTGCGTGACTTGACCTGCTGGCAAAAATTGGCGGGGGTCCAGGTCTGACCATCGCAAGATGATGGGGTGCCCCAGGTCTCGCTTCTGAGACCTGGGAGAGCAAAATCTCCACCCACCATGAACTGAAAACCGCCCGTAAAGAATGAACCCAACCTCGGCCGCCGCGACCCATCCTCAGCTTCCCTGTGATCCCATCAAACCCAGTCGTCCCCAATTCCCTCACCGGTCACATCCTCAGGCAGCCGAGTTGCGGTAATCTCCCCCTATGAAATCAACAAGGCTTATGGGTTGGGTACTTCGCATTTCGGTCCCTCTCCTGTTTGGCGCCTGCGCGCTGGCTTCAGAGCCGACAACCGTTGATCGCACTCTGGCTGTAACGGGGCCAGTCACTCTGGATGTACGAGCCGATCCCGGGGGCATCATCATCACCACCGGCTCTTCCGCGTCCGTTGTCGTGCATGCCTTCATCAAGCCGCTCTACGGCAGGCTCGACTTTGAAATCGCCGAAGCCAACATCCTCGCTTTGACAAAGGATCCTCCCATAGAACAGAGCGGAAATCACATCCGGATTGGTTACGCGAAAGACCCGTCGTTGTTAAGGGCCGTCACCATTCGTTATGAGATTGAAACGCCCCGCGAGACAGCAGTGCAGGCTCACACCGAGTCCGGCGGAATTCGCATCGAGGGGATCACCGGTCCCGTAGAAGCAGTCACATCCTCAGGCCGCACCCAGATCAGCAATGTCGAAGCAGACATCAAAGTGGCAGATCACTCGGGAGCCATCGTAGTGCGCAGTGCCGGCGGCAATGTCTTCGTGCGGAATGAATCGGGTGGAATCGAGCTTTCCAGCATTCGCGGGAGCGTCGATGCCGAAACCACCTCAGGCAGCATTGACGCTCTTCAACTGGGCAGCTCCATCCACGCCGAAACCACTTCCGGCGCGATCCGGATCTCACAAGTGAGCCCAGCGGCCATCCGCGCGCTTTCCAGGTCAGGTGCAATCAAGGTGGTGCTTGCCAGCGGAGCCGGATACCAGCTCGATGCAATGTCACACTCAGGAAAGATCGCAGGGACCGCCACGAGCGAGTTTCAAACCACAAAAAACGCTCATAGCCTCAAGGTGCAAATCGGCTCCGGAGGCCCGCTGGTTGATCTCGATACCCATTCCTCTAAGATCGAGATCGATTAGGCACTCCGAATTGACTGGATCAGCGGGCTGGCAGAGTGCCCCACCCCAACCCATCCACAGAAGTGGACACCCCATCCTTCGCCTCTTCTCCGGCGAAGGGCGGAAGGCCACTGACCTCCCGCCCCGATACCGCATGCCCTTCTCCCGCTGGAACCTAGTAAATCTGACAGTTCACAGATCCCAATATGTAATTGATATTGATTTTCACCTATCTCTGACGGAAAGGTTCGTCCATGAGCGATTTGGTGCAGCTGTCGAACCTCTCTCCGTACCCCGCCCAGCCCGGCGCCACGCGTGCCTATCACGCGATGGTCAAACCGACCGGATCCATCTGCAATCTTGACTGCACTTACTGCTACTACCTGCACAAGCAGGATTTGCTGGGAAGTCCAAGCAAGTTTCGAATCACAGACGAGATCCTCGAAAACCACATCCGGCAATACATCGAAGGGCAGGATCGCGATGAGGTCGTGTTCTCATGGCAGGGCGGCGAGCCCACTCTCCTGGGAGTGGAGTTCTTCCGGAAAGTCATTGAACTCGAAAGGAAATACAAGAAACCAAACCAGCGCATCGAGAACGATCTCCAGACCAACGGCACGCTTCTGAATGACGAGTGGGGAGATTTTCTAAAGCAGCATGGGTTTCTGGTTGGCCTGAGCATCGACGGTCCCAGGGATCTCCACGATCACTATCGAATCGCCAAGGACGGCAAGCCGACCTTTGACAAGGTCTTCGCCGCCGCACAGCTTCTTCATCGACACAACGTTCCGTTCAATGCGCTGTGCGTGGTCAATCGCCTGAACGCAAAGCACCCGCGCGAAGTGTATCGCTTCCTCCGGAATGAGATCCGCCCGCGCCAGATGCAGTTCATTCCCTGCGTCGAGCCGAATGTCTTCAAAAACACCGCTCCCCAGTTTTGGGATCCCGCGACACTGCCGATCCAGGATTCCCCTGCCGCTCATCCTGGCCATCCGGACTCCGTCGTCACCGACTGGTCTGTTGATCCCAATGACTGGGGCTCTTTCCTGTGCAAGGTATGGGACGACTGGTATCGACACGACATCGGCAAGGTGTTCGTCAATCACTTTGAGAGCGCGGCCGCCGTGTGGATGGGCATGGATGCTCAGATGTGCGTGTATCACCAGTTCTGCGGCAAGGGAGTCGCCCTCGAACACGACGGCAGTCTCTACTCCTGCGATCACTACGTCTATCCGGAGTACAAGCTCGGCAACATACGAGAAGTGTCGAGTTCGCGCATGGTCTTCTCTGACCGGCAGCGCGAGTTCGGATTCAACAAGTTCCACAGCCTGCCGCAGCAGTGCCTTGATTGCAGCTTCCTTTTTGCCTGCAACGGGGAGTGCCCCAAGAACCGCCTGATTCGTACGCGTTCAGGCGAACCCGGATTGAACTATCTGTGCAGCGGCTTCCAGAAGTTCTGGCACCACATCGACAAGGACTTGAAAGGCATCTGCAGAGACCTCGCCGCAGGCAGGCGGCCGGGACCACGTTAACCCCGGATCGACTTTGATGAAACGGAGAAAGCGTCCTATGACAAAGAAACGAATCCCATGGCTAGTCTCGCTGTGGTTCCTGGCCTCAGCCAGCCTGATGTACGCCCAACAGAAACCCCCCAAGATTCCTCAGTCACAACCAAACATCGTGATTATCTGGGGCGACGATATCGGTCAATCCGACATCAGCGCCTATTCGATGGGGCTGATGGGCTTTCACACGCCTAACATCGATCGTGTCGCCCATGAAGGCATGATCTTTACTGATTACTACGCTGAGCAGAGCTGCACTGCAGGCCGGGCGGCGTTTCTTACCGGCCAGTCGGGCCTGCGCACCGGCTTGACCAAGGTAGGTTTGCCGGGCGCCGCGGTAGGGTTGCAAAAGGAAGACCCGACGATTGCCGAATTACTGAGGGCGAGAGGCTATGCAACCGGCCAGTTCGGCAAAAATCATCTGGGTGATCGTAACGAATACCTGCCCACTGTGCATGGCTTCGACGAGTTCTACGGAGCCTTGTACCACCTCAACGCTAGCGAAGAGCCGGAACTGGCCGACTATCCAAAGGACCCGGCGTTTCTCGCCAAGTTCGGCCCTCGTGGCGTGCTGGACTGCAAGGCCTCGGACAAGGATGATCCGACCGTTGATCCACGCTTCGGCAAGGTTGGCAAGCAGGTGTGCAAGGACACGGGTCCACTGACCAAAAAGCGGATGGAAACCATTGACGATGACATCGCTGCGCGGGCAGTGGAGTTCATCGAGCGGCAAAACAAGGCTGGCAAACCGGCCTTCGTTTGGGTGAACTTCACCCATATGCACTTTCGCACTCACACCAAGCCGGAGAGTATTGGTCAATCCGGGCGTTGGCAAAGCCAGTACCACGACGCCATGATCGACCATGACAAGAATGTCGGCCAGATCCTCAAGGTGATCGATGATCTTGGCATTGCAGACAACACATTCGTCATGTATTCGACCGACAATGGACCGCACATGAACTCGTGGCCGGACGCCGCAATGACGCCGTTCCGTAACGAAAAAAACTCCAACTGGGAAGGCGCCTACAGGGTGCCAGCGATGGTCCGGTGGCCGGGGCACATCAAGCCGGGGAGTGTCTCGAATGAGATCGTCGCTCACCTCGACTGGCTGCCAACCTTGCTGGCCATGGCCGGCGACCCGCAGATAAAGGATGAACTGCTCAAGGGCTACCAAGTCGGAGACATGACTTACAAGGTCCACCTCGACGGCGACAACCTCGTCCCCTACCTGACCG
>DCFV01000177.1:7929-16902 GCA_002314435.1 Acidobacteriaceae bacterium UBA1795
TCGTCCCCTACCTGACCGGCCAAGTGGAGAAGAGCCCACGCATATCGTTCCTTTACTTCAACGACGACCAGCAACTCGTCGCTCTGCGCTACGACAACTGGAAGTTGGTGTTCATGGAGCAGCAGGCCCCAGGTACATTGCTCATCTGGGCAAACCCGTTTACCAGCCTGCGCGTCCCGAAGATGTTCAACCTCCGCATGGACCCGTACGAGCGCGCTGACATCACGTCGAACACCTACTGGGACTGGGAGATCGATCATATTTACCTGCTGGTGCCTGCGCAGGCCTATGTGGGCCAATACCTGGCGACCTTCAAGGAATTCCCACAGCGGCAGAAAGCGGACAGCTTCAACATGGATGCTGTTCTTAAGGAGCTGCAGGAAAGCGGCGGATCGAAGTAATTCGGCGAAACGATGGGGCGCTTCAATCGAAGTGCCCCATCTGTCACCCGAGCCAGGGAAGCTGAATGGGGCCACCCGATTTTGCCGATTCAGCGAGGTGCGTTACTCGTGATGAACCATCAAGCAGAGGATCCGCGTGTCGGGCTAGCGCAGGACCGTACTGGCATGGCCAGGTTCCGCACGCAGCTCGCACTTGACCGTACTACCCTGGCTTGGATTCGCACCGCCCTGACCATGGGAACGTTTGGTTTTGGCACAGTTGGATTCTTCCGGTCCATGCTGGAGAAGTCTCACACTCCGGAGGCGGCGCAAATGCATCAGGGCGCCATCAGGTTTGGCATCTCCCTCGTCGTCCTGGGCCTGGTTTCCTCCGCTGCCGCAGGAATCACTCACTGGCTATCATTGCGGAGACTTCGTCGCGGCCAGCCCCTTGTCTTGTCTCAGTGGCCTTTGAGCATTACGGTGGCGATGTTCCTGGCGGTCATCGGCCTTATATCTCTGTGGTATGTAGTCCCGCGGTGAATGCTCAGGAAGTCCCAGTTCAATGGATATCAAGGTGTGATTTATGAAGTGCTCATTTGTCAAGATTCTGGTTGCTCTGCTTTTGTTCCCGTTCGCAGCATTTGCCGCAGAGCCGCTCCCCTCCTGGAACGATGGACCGGCAAAGAAATCCATTATCGATTTTGTCGAGAAGGTTACAAAGCCCGGCTCGCCGGACTTTGTTCCTGTGCCCGAACGCATAGCCACCTTCGACAATGACGGCACGCTCTGGTGCGAGCAGCCGATGCCCGTTCAGCTTTTCTTTGCGCTCGACCGCGTAAAGACCCTCGCACCGCAGCATCCCGAGTGGCAGACGCAGGAGCCATTTGCCTCGATCCTCAAGGGGGATGTCCAGGCTGCGCTTGCAGGCGACGATCATGCTCTGCTGGAACTTGTTATGGCCACTCACACGGGCATGACCACTGCGGAATTTGAACAGATCGTGAAGGACTGGATTGCCACAGCGAGACACCCCAGGACCGGCAAACTTTACACCGAAATGGTCTATCAGCCGATGCTCGAACTGCTCGCCTATCTGCGCACCAATGGCTTCAAGACCTTCATCGTGTCAGGCGGCGGCATCGAGTTCATGCGTCCATGGGCTGAGAAGGTCTACGGCATCCCGCCGGAACAGGTCATCGGCAGCAGCATCAAAACGAAGTTTGAAATGCGGGATGGACATCCCGTCCTAGTGCGTCTGCCAGGGCTGAACTTCAATGACGACAAAGGCGGCAAGCCGGTCGGCATCAACCAGCACATCGGCCGCAGGCCCCTCATGGCGTTCGGCAATTCCGACGGCGACCGGGAGATGCTGCAGTACACGCAGGGAGGCAGCGGCGCACGGTTCGAGCTTCTGGTACTGCACGACGATGCGGCACGCGAATACGCCTACGGTCCGGCCCTGGGATTGCCCAACCCCAAGCTCGGCGCCTTCACTCCTGCGCTTTATGACGAAGCGAAGAAGAGCGGTTGGACCGTCGTCAGCATGAAGGATGATTGGAAACAGGTCTTCCCGGAGCCGAATCCAGTCACCGCCATTGACGTTCTGCTGGAGCCGGATGCCACGATGCTCGAGCATGCCGCAGCCAACAACGCCCGCCTGCTCAAGATCTTCCCGCAAGGCTTCGCCCTGGACGCCGCGCACCGTCCGCATATTACGCTGATTCAGCGTTTCGTTCGCACCGCGGACCTCGACGCGATGTATGACGCTGTCGGCAAGGTCTTTGCCCGCGACAACGTGACCGCCATGAAATTGGAAGCCTTCAAGTACTACTACGCTCCGGCCGGGAAGATAGGCGTTGCCGGCATCTGCGCGAAACCTACACCGGGAATCCTGAAGCTTCAAGCGGACATAATCGCGGCTGTGGCGCCCTACTCGGTGGAGACCGGAACCATCTGCTCGTTCACCGCGCCGCACGACGATCCTGCTACTGACGCGGCCCTCATCCAATACGTTTCGACATTTGTGCCGGAAATGACTGGCGAACACTACAATCCCCACGTCAGCACTGGCGTCGCCTCCCGGGAGTATCTCGACACGATGCTGGCCCAACCATTCGAACCGTTTACTTTCTCGCCGGCAGGAGCAGCCGTCTACCAACTTGGCCCCTACGGCACGGCAGCCAAAAAACTCAAAGAATGGGATTTGAAACATTGAACGACGCTGCGGGCCAATCCGAAAGATAGGCAGGTATCCCTATCTATCTCATCCACAAGAATGGGCCTTCCTCCTTCGCCTGTTTTCGGACGAAGGAGTGAAACCACACATCCCACTCCCCAGTAACAAGACGCTCCTCCTCCCCGAAGCCTGTCGCCACAGAGAAGAGCGGCATCGCCTATACTCATGCCCATGAAATCCGCACGTATTCTTGTGTTGTCTCTGTGCTCAATTGTTCTCAGCTTTGGCGCCCTGCAAGCGCGCGGCCAGAACACCACCCTCGTGCCACCCCTCCACACGCAGGGCCGTCAGATTATCGACGCGGCCGGCCACGCCGTCCGCCTCACCTCCGTCAACTGGTACGGATTCGATCAGAAGGAATTCGTAGTGGGCGGTCTCGACCACGCCCCGCTCCAGGCCATCATCGAGCAGATCCACCAGATCGGCGTGAATTCCGTCCGCCTGCCGTGGGCCAATGAAACCCTTGAGCACGATCCTCTGGTCACCGATTACGCCGTTGCCGCAAATCCGCAGTTCAAAGGCAAACACGCCATGGCAATCATGGACTCCGTCATTGCCGCCCTGGCGCGCGCGCACATCATGGTCATCCTCGATAACCACATGAGCCGTGCGGACTGGTGCTGCAGTGAGACCGACGACAACGGGCTCTGGTACAACCTCGAATACCCCGAGAACCAGTGGCTCGCAGACTGGCAGTCCATCGCAACCCGTTACCGCAACCAGCCTTGGGTTGTGGCAGCCGACTTGCGCAACGAACTGCGCAGCGGCTCCACCTGGGGCGGCCCGGATCCGAAGCTCGACTGGCACGCCGCAGCCGAGCGCGGCGGCAAAGCCGTCCTGGCAGCGAATCCAAGCCTGCTCATCATGGTCGAAAGCCCTGACTACTCAACCAACTTCACAGGCTTTGACAAACTGCCCGTCACGCTGCCCGTGGCGCACCGGCTCGTCTACTCGCCGCACGCCTACTATGTCGAAGGTCAGGACCTCTCGAATGTCGAAGCCTTGAAGCAGGCCTACGAAACGCGCGTCCTGTTTCTGCTCCACACTGAGACCGAGACTCCCCTCTGGGTAGGCGAATTCGGCGCATGCCAGTCCCTCGACTGCGGCGGGAATTCCGTTTGGCTCAAGCTATTCATCCGCTTGCTTCAGCAGAATCCGGCAATCTCCTGGAGCTACTGGCCGCTCAACGGCACCCAATCCAGCGGCATTGGCAGAAAATACAATACGGTCGAGGACTACGGACTGCTGTCCACCGACTACCAGCACATCGCCGCACCAAAGATAGTGGAGCTCTTTCGCACCATAGAGGGTCAGCCTTAGGCCCAGTGAATAGGCCCGGTTCATCCGGGCACAAGATCACCTCGCATCCAAGCAATTCGGCATCGCGCGCCTGACCCCGGCGGGCCTCTCACTTCGCCCGCCTTCCGCCCCGACCGGACCCGGTGCTGGAGCGCACTTTGTCTCATCTCTTCCGGGCAGGGTTCGGCAAAGGTGCTCACGAAACATCTCTACTGCACCGCGTGCGGTGAAGTCGAAACATAACGCCGAGCCTCCAATGCTGGCGCAAAATCCGCATCAGCATCCTTCCATATCTCCACCAGCGCGCGGTAGCTGTCCGCCACGGCCGCAGCGTCTCCCATCGCACTCTCGGCGCGTGCAAGCCCCAGCAACGACTCGGCCCTTCTCGGCGCGCGTTTCAGCGACGCTTCAAAAGCCTTTCGCGCCTGTGGAGCCTTCTTCTCCTTGAGTAAAAGCTCACCTAGAAATTCATCGGCAGGCTTTTCAGGACTTGGCGGACCAAACGCATACGGCAGCTCCTGCCCGCTTGATACGGCCTGCTCCATCACGCCGACCGCCTGATCTCCGTGCCCTTCACCGGCAAGAATTGCAGCCTGCAACTCCAGCCTTTGAATCTCCGGCACACGCCGCGAAGGATCGCCCGAGGGAACTCCGGCCTCGTCAAAGACTGCCGTGAGCTGCGGAAGCAGCCGGTCGAGCGTAGCGAACAACTTTCGCGCTGCCGGCAAATCGCCGCTCTCGGCCGCCGCAAAACCAGTGCTGAATGCGTCGTTGAATTCCGGCATCAGTGCGCCACTGCAATCAACTTTCCATCCGGCAACTTCGTCCTGCCATCGGCCTGTGTCGACGAGGAAGCGAGCACGCATCTCGACAAAGGAGCCTACACTCGCGTGGTCTGGGTCCACCGTGCCGCGCGCCCGCGCCGCCATCCCGGCCTCCATCGCTTCCGTGCGGCACCCGGCAATCACCTTCTTCGCGTCGCCAATACGGCCCTGCTCCAGGTAGCCGTATTCGAGCCAGTAGTTGTAGTGGCCGCAGTGTGCAGGTGGTCTTCCTTTTGCAACCCCTTGGCGATTGCCCACGCTCGTCGCTGCCACATTCGCCGCCACCAGGTCATCCCACAACCCCAAGGCTAGAAAAATATGCGAGCACATGTGCTGTGCGTGCGGCGCGTCAGGCGCAATCTTCGAGAGAGCGCGCGCTGCCACAAGAGCGCCGTCTGCATGCTCCGGATCGTCCATGCCATGAATCCAATAGTGAGCCGCACCTGGATGATCGGGATTCCTCAGGAAGGCAGCCTTCGCAATCGCCGCTGCCTGCAGATATGTCGGTACGTCGCGCACGCCCTCGCTCTTGCCCAGCAGCGCCAGCGCGTAGAAAAGCTGCACCTCGTCATCCTTTGGGTAGGCCCGGCTCAGCTGTTCCATGGCCGCCGCATACTGCGCATCCCGCTCGTGCTTCGTGCCCGCACCGCTGTAGAGAATTTCAAGCGCGCCAATGTACGCCCGTTCCCGCGGATCGGCAGCGCGTTGAGCGCGTTCTTGCGCGGTGGCGCCAAGCTTGGCCAGCGCAGCTTGCCCCGCGCTGACGTTCACCTGGTTCCATACCGGGTGATTGAACGTCATCGCCTCACCCCAGTAGGCCATAGCAAATCCGGGGTCTTCCTTCTCCGCAGCAACAAACGTATGCGCCGCGTCGGTGTATTCAAAAAGGTGCAGCAACAGCAGTCCGCGCATAAAGTCGCTCTGCGCAGCCGCTGAGTGCGTTGACGTCGGGAATGTGGCCGTGCCCAATCCGGCGATTGTCTCTGCCCTTATCAACCACGGGGAAACAAGCAGGACAACCACAAGAAAGAGACTCCGATTCATGCACCGGGTCGTTCGCCGATCAAACACACTTGTCATCTCGCCTCCGGGATGCGGTTTAACCTAACACTGGCACCCTCGGTTCACGCCACTGTTTTCGGGCCCCAGTCAAAACGCGGCCCACCCGGCTCCGATGAGTGATGCAACAGAACCGCCCGCACCCTTTGCCTGCCCACGGTTCCTCCCCGCCCAAAACCCACCCGAATTGATGCAATTCCTGTACGTTTGGCCAGGCACCAGCCGTGCCGCCCGCTCCGCCCCCTGCCGGACCCGGTGCTAGAGTGGACTTTTCTCATCTCTTCCGCGCGGAGTCTTGCCTGTTGTCCGCTTTTCGTTGCCTGTTGCTTGCCGTTCTCGCCCTCACCTCCACAGCCTTCGCCCTCCCGCGCGTCCAGCCCGTCCCCGTTCCTGAGGAGCTCCGCTCCACCGCCTTCACCGTCACCGTCAACGGCAAGCCCGTCGACGTAGCCCACGCCGCCTCCAGCCTCGACTTCGTTTCCTTCGACATCACCGGACCCGTCGACGTCACCATCACCGCCGCCGAACCCGGCTTCTGGGACCGCGGCGTCGACATCCAGCCCTGGCGCCTCGGCTTGCGC
Source organism: Acidobacteriaceae bacterium UBA1795 (assembly GCA_002314435.1). Classification (GTDB taxonomy): domain Bacteria; phylum Acidobacteriota; class Terriglobia; order Terriglobales; family Acidobacteriaceae; genus Telmatobacter. The sequence continues at coordinate 14,312 of DCFV01000177.1, forward strand.
CCCGAGCGCAAAGGCCAAACCATCCGCTTCCGTCTCGCCGCCCCCGCCAAGCTTTCCATCTCCCGCCCGCGCGACTTCCTCAACCACGCCGCAATGCTCTTCCTCTTCGCTGGCACGCCGCCTCCGCCCCCGCCGCACGACGCCCGCGTCTACGCCCCGGGCATCTATCGCCAGAGCCTCAACCCCAGGTCCGGCGAAACGCTCTACCTCGCTCCCGGAGCCTACGTCTTCGGCAGCCTCAACCTCTGGAAGGTCGACCACGTCAAAGTCCTCGGCCGCGGAGCCATCATTTACGACGGCCCCCAGGACCCCACCACCGACCAGGGCTGGATGCAGAAGCCCGACTGGCACTGCATCGGCACCATGGAAGCCCATGACGTCGAGGTCGACGGCCTCACCTGCGTCGTCCGCTCCCGCACCTGGTCTGTGCAATTGAAGGATTCCAGTTCCTTCGTCTTCGACGACCTCCGCGTCGTCGGAGGCAACCCCGGCAACGCCAATCAGGACGGCATCGACTGGATCGGCTCCTCCGACGGCCTCGTCAGAAACTCCTTCTTCCGCGCCTCCGACGACGACATCGCCCTCATGGGCAACTGGGACGGCTACACCGACGCCGACATGCTGCGCCCCGGCCGCGACGTCAAAAACATCGTTGTCGAACGCAGCCAGCTCTCCACCAGCATCTCGAACGTCGTCCGCGCCGGATGGCCCCGCAAAACCTTCAACTCCACCGGCTTCACCCTCCGCGACTCCGACATCCTCCACGCCGGCATCGGCGCCTGCGGCCAGTCCTTCGGCCTGCTCGGCATGTGGGCCGCCGACGGCGCCAGTGGCGACCACTCCAACTACACCTTCGAGAACCTCTTCCTCGACGACTGGTACTCGCTCGTCCAGATCGAGCAGGACCAGCCCGCCATCCACGGCATCACCTTCCGCAACATCTGGTCCCCTGATCAGCCTCCTCTCATCGCCTCTTCTCTCACTGGCCAGGTCTCCGGCATCACCTTTCAGAATGTAAAAATAGGCCAGCAGCGCCTCGACTCCGCCCCCGCACTGCCCATCACCGTCGCCGAGGGAGCTGCGCCGCCCGTCTTCGCCGCGCACGACGGCCCGCAGGCTGCCTTTACCGTCAATCCGCCCTCGTCCACACCCGGCCAGAAGGTCACCTTCACCGCCGCACCCAGTCCCCATGCGCGCTACACTTGGCTCTTCGGCGACGGCACCCAGGACAAGGGCCGCCGCGTCACCCATCGCTTCCCTGACACTGGCGGCACCGAGCTCGACGGCGTCGACGGCGCGGGCCGCTTCCGCGTGCTCCTTCATGTCGAGGACAAAGAAGGCAAGCAGGACTGGGCCGCGCAAGGCGTCGTCGTGTCAGATCACCTGCAGCCCGCCTCCGTGCTGCCCGGCCCCGCCGTCGAAGGCCTCAACTGGCAGCTCTTTCCCGGCGCCTGGTCCAGCCTTCCCGATCTCGCCAGGCTCACCCCCCAGTTCGCCGGAAACTCCGCGAATCTCCAGCTTGAAACCCAGGGCTTCACCCGCTTTACCGCCTCCTGGGACGGCTATCTCGACGTGCCCGCCGACGGCGGCTACACTTTCCACCTGCTCGCCCGCGACGGCGCGCGCTTCGTCCTCGACGGCATCGAAGTCGCCCGCACCGGACCCCCGTTCGCCCAGGTCTGCAACACCCTCGGCAACGCCATGCGCTACGACCGCGGCATCCTCGGCCTCCGCAGGGGCCCGCACACCTTCCGCGTCGAAAGCCTCTCCTCCGCCAGCCAGAGCCTGCCCCGCCTCCTTTGGGAAGGTCCCGGCCTGCCCCTCGCCGACATCCCCAATGCGGCATTCCGACGCGTCAAACAGTCTCAAGTAGGTGCGGCAGCGCCGTAATCCTGCCGCCAGCCAGCGGCAGGCACAGCTCTCTGGATTGCTTTAGAACCTGTTCACCGGCCCGTCGGACTCGCCGGTGCGCTTGACTCGCTTCTTGCTCCCAGGCCCATGTGCCAAGTCAGTGAAAAGCCGAAGATCGAGTCAGCCTGGATAAAGCTGCGATCGTAATCTGCGGCGAGCGTCAGCGTACGGGTCAGCGGCATTCCCAGCTCGGCCGTCACCCCGTTGTCCTCCGCCGCGCCCACCGTACCCTGCGAAACCTGGGGCACATGGCCGCGACCGTGGCTTCCACTCCGGCCCACCGTGCCATAAACCGTCTGGGTGGCCAGCGGCATCACTTCGTACCCTTCCACATCCACTGAGATCTTCCGCGCAAGGTCCACGTCAACACCGGCCTGAAAATTCGCCACAGTGCCGAACGCCGAGTAGGCCTTCTTCACAGTGTGCGTAGCCAGATTCGTTGAGTTGCCGATGCCCGCCTCCACGTCCGGATTGAACCGGCCCAGCGAGTACTCCAGATGATTGTTGAAGTGGTAAGTCGTCTGTCCCGTTCCCACTCCAAGGCTCGTGTCGCCTGTTGGGAACCCCACCGTCGCCGTTGCGTTGTAGCCCAGTTCGCCCAGGTTCTCCACCAGGTGCGCCGAAGCGTTGGCATCGCCCAGCACGTTGTGCTCAGTCTCCAACTGGTAGGTCGTCGTACC
>DCFV01000037.1 GCA_002314435.1 Acidobacteriaceae bacterium UBA1795
GCGAATGGTATCGAGAGAAACGAGAGCTTCAGCGGCAACGGTCATGGCAGATACTTCTCCGGAATAGGACCTGCAGTGGAGTTAGGCTCCCACAGCACGGAAAGCACATGCCAGCGCGTGCCGTCGAAGATGGCCTGCACGCTGTTGATGCCGATGAATGTAGGCTTACCGTCGAGCGAAGAACGGATCTCATAGGTGCTCCATAGGTGCGCGAAGTGGCCATAGCTCTCCGCCTTCACCTTCACCTGTACCTCATACATCGGTGCGCTGCCGCGCTTGGCCACCGCATTGATCCAATCGTCAACCGTCAGCATGCGCGGAGCAAAGCTGCCGTCCTGCTGGTGAACGATAGGTGAAAGACGAGCCTCGGGCAGCAGTAACTGGCGCAGACAGGTGCGGTCCTTGTCGCCGGGCCCGCTCACCGCGTCATCCAGCGCCTTCGTCAGCTCATCAAGCGTAATGGAAGGCAGGCACACAGGCGGTGCGGCCTGCTGCATCGGCTCGGCCTGCGCGCGAAGCGCAGGCGCAGCAGCTACTGCAAAAAATGCAAGACAAAGCGCAATACGGCGCATCGATTCAACCTCCCGGGCGACCTTCACGCGGAGACGCGCGCGCCCGTCAGATCTCCAGAACCACCGGCAGAATCATCGGACGCCGCCCGGTTGTCTTCTGGATCAGGCGCTTCAGCTCTACGCGCACCTTCTCCTTCACCAGGCCGTAGTCGGCCTTCTCTTCGTGCGTCAGACTGTCCAGCGTCTTCACCACCACGGCGCTTGCCTGATCCGTGATGTCCGCACCGCCAAAGCCGCGCATCACCAGCTCCGGCGCCAGTTCCATCCTTCCGGTGCGCTTGTTGATGGCCACCACCGCCAGCACAATGCCGTCTTCACTCAGGACACGCCTGTCGCGAATGACGAGGTCTTCGACCACGTCGATCGTCGAGCCTGAATCGATCAGCACGCGGCCCGCGGTTACCTTGTCCTTCTTGCGCGCGTCGTTCTTGTCGAGTTCCAGCACGTCACCGTCTTCAATCACGATGGCATGCTCCACGGCTCCGGTCTCCATGGCGATCTGCGCATGGCGGCGAAGGTAGCGGTAGTCGCCGTGCACCGGGATGAAGAACTTGGGGCGAACAAGATTGATGAGCAGGCGCATCTCTTCCTGGCTGCCGTGGCCGCTCACGTGGATGAGCCCATGCTGCCCGTCGTCATAGATTACGTTCGCGTCGCGGCGGAACAGGTGATCGATGACGCGGAAGATGCCCTTTTCATTGCCGGGAATGATGCGCGAACTCAGCACCACGGTGTCACCCGCGTCAATGTGCGCGTGCTTGTGGTTGTCCACTGCGGCGCGGCTCAGCGCACTCATCGGCTCGCCCTGTGTGCCGCTCAGCAGCAGCATCAGTTGCTCCGGCGGATAGTCGCGCATCTGCCCCGGATTGATCACCAGCCCCGGCGGCAGATCCAGATAGCCCAGGTCCTGCGCAATCTCCGTGCTCTCCATCATCGACCGACCCATCACCGCGACCTTGCGCCCATGCTTGCGCGCCAGTTCCATGGCGATGCGAATTCGGTAGATGGACGACGAAAAGCAGCTGAAGAAAAGCTTCTTCTTGGTCCGCGCAAAAATCTCGTCCAGCCGCGGCCTTACCGCCGCTTCGCTGGGCGTATAGCCCGGTCGCTCCACGTTGGTCGAGTCCTGCAGCAGCGCCAGCACACCGCGCTTGCCGTACTCGGCAAAGGTATGCAGGTCAAACGGCTTGTCGTCCAGCGGCGAGAGGTCGATCTTGAAGTCGCCCGTATGAATGATCACGCCCACCGGCGTTTCAATCGCCAGGGCCACGCAATCCACCAACGAGTGCGTCACGCGAATGGGCTCGATGGTGAACGGCCCGATCGTGAACTTTTCCTTGGGCGCGATCTCGATCAGTTCGGTCTCATCCAGCAGCTGGTTTTCCTCGAGATTGCCCTCTACGTAAGCCAGCGTGAACTCGGTGCCGTAGACCGGAACCTTGATCTCGTTCAGGATCCAGGACAGTCCGCCGATGTGGTCCTGGTGGCCGTGGGTGAGGATGATGCCGCGAACGTGCTCTTTGTTCTCAACCAGATAGGAGATGTCGGGCACGACGATATCCACGCCCAACAATTCCGACTCAGGGAACATGAGCCCCGCGTCAATGACAATAATGTCGTCTTCCCAGCGAATCGCCATGCAGTTCATGCCGAACTCGCCCAGCCCGCCGAGGGGAATGATTTTCAGTTTTTTCGTTTGCATTGGTCATCCTTGATGCTACCACTGGGGGAAGAAGCACGTTGTTGCGCTGAAGTCATGGCCAGCATCTGGCGCCGCTCGACCGGCCACGATCCTGCTTCGCTGCTTCCCCGCTTCAAGAAACCCGCAGCTTCCCAAGGAGGAAACACTCGGTATGAAACTCACCGCATATCTGTTGTTCGATGCCTGTTGCGCCGACGCCTTCCAGTATTACGAGAAGCACCTCGGCGGAAAGATCCACGGAATGATGACCTATAGCCAGATGCCAAATGCTCCGCAGATGACGCCCGAGCAGGCCAAGTCTGTGCTTAACGCCCGGTTGGAAGTAGCCGGCACAGAGATCATGGCCAGCGACGCCGCACCCGAACTTTTCGAAACGATGCAAGGCAGCTACCTTACCCTGAGCGTCGAAAGCGATGCAGAAGCGGAGCGCATCTACAACGCGCTGGTCGACGGCGGCAGCGCACGCACCCCCCTGCAGGAAACCTTCTTCGCCACCCGCTACGCACAGCTCCGCGACAGGTTCGGCGTCTTATGGATGGTGATCCACGAGCGGCCAATGCCATAATCTGAGCCTCCGCAAGTTCTGACTCCGTGGCGCACCACAGGCGCCCGAACCACACCACACGCGATCCCTCAACGTGGGAGTTCCAATGGACCAAAAACCGTACTCATTTGGAGTGGTTGCGCGCAAGCCAAGCGCCCTTCTGCCGGTCGCGATGTCCGTCATTGCTCTGGCGGTCGTGCTGGGCCATTTCGCCCTCGTCGGAACAACTCGCGATGCCGACGAGGGCGCAGCGGCGCACATCTGGCAATTGCTGATTGCCGGTCAGCTTCCGCTACTGCTCTTCTTCTCCATCCGATGGGTGCCGCGCGCACGGCGTCCTGCGCTTGAGGTACTGGCCCTGCAACTCATCGCCGTGCTCAGCGCCATGGCACCCGTGTTCTTCTTCCACCTCTGACAGCAAAGGGGGAGCGAACCGCTCCCCCTTTTGACTGCCATGTTGGTTCGTGAGCTTTACGCCAGTGCCGCATCCACCGCAGCAGCCAGCGTCTTCAGCCCGGCGGCTACGTCCTTGCCCAGGTGCACGCGCAGGGCGCGGCGTCCACGGGCTTCGAGCACTGCCAGATCGCCGGCAGCCTGTGCCGCAATGACGATGCCGAAGCTGTACTTCTGGTCCGGAATGGCAACGTCCACCGCGTGCTCTGCGGTGATCTGCAGGAAGACGCCTGTGTTCGGTCCGCCCTTGTAATCCTGGCCGGTGGAGTGCAGAAAGCGCGGTCCGAAGCCCAGGCACGTAGCCACCTTCTTCGTGTCGCGCACCGTGTGGCGCAGCTTCTGGATCACGGCCTCGTGCTCGTCAAACATGGGCAGGAAGGCCAGCGCAGCGAAGTAGTCGCCCGCGTGAATCTGCGCAAGGTGCGCGCGCAGCGTCTCGATCAGCGTGGCGCCCTTGATCTTTGCCGCATAAGCGTCCGTAGCGTAGAGTTCGATGCCGCCCTCGGAGAGAAACGCCGTCCGCTCCGGCAGCTTGCCGGTCTGCTCGTAGGCCGACGTGAGCTGGCGCGTCTCGATCTTGGCCGACTCCACGTCCGGCTGATTGAAGGGATTGATGCCCATCACGGCGCCAGCCACGGCCGTAGCCACTTCCCACGTGAAGAACTGACCGAAGATCTCGTAGAGGTTGGCAATCTCAAAGTGAATGACCGGATGCCCGGCGGCTTCAAGAGCAGCCACCTTCGCGTCCAGGCTCTTGTCAGCTGTGCCCGCGTAGCGAACATAGGCGAACAGGCGGTCCTTGCCGTAAGTCGCCACCGGCGCAATCGCTTCGCGATCTACCGGCGTAATGCCCTTGCCCAGCTTGCCCGTCGACTCGGCGATCAGCTGCTCAAGCCACGCCCCCAGGTCGTAGATCTCAGGCGACGTGAAGATGGTGATCTTGTCGCGGCCAGTGTTGTGCGCCAGGCCCATCAGCAGGCCCAACTGCACGGCGGGGTTCGCTGCAGGCGCGTTCTTGGCCGAAGCCACGGCCCTGGCGGCTTCACTCAGCAGCTTCGCCGAGTCGAGGCCGGAAACAGTCGCAGCCACCACACCGAAGTTCGACAGCGCCGAATAACGGCCGCCGATCTGCGGGTCGCCGTAGAAGATCTTCCAGAACCCGTCGGCCTTGGCCACCTGCTCCATCTTCGAGCCGGGGTCGGTGATGGCGATGAAGTGGCTGCCCGACTTATCAGCGCCCACGGCCCGCTTCATCTCTTCAAAAAAGTATTGCTTCAGCACGTTAGGCTCGAGCGTGGAGCCGGACTTCGACGCCACCACAACCAGCGTTTCGGTCAGGTTGACCTTGTCGCGTGCGGCCTTCACTTGCGCCGGATCGGTCGAGTCCACAATGTGGGGCGCGGGGAACCCTGCCTGCGGGCCGAAGGTCACCGCAAGCACCTCAGGGCACAGGCTGGAGCCGCCCATGCCGAGCAGCAGCACGGATTTGAAACCGGCCGCTTTCACGTCTGCCGCGAGCGCATCAAACGCCGCCTGATCCCTCTGCTGGCGCTCCACAATGTCGATCCAGCCGAGCCATTTCTCTTCGCCGTCCTGAGTCCAGAGGGAAGAATCCTTCTTCCAGAAGCGGGCGACTTTGTCGTTCGATTGCCAGTCGGCGGTGGCCGCTTCCACGGCGCCGCGAAGATCGGAGGGGACTACGAATCGGAAGCTCATATCGGTATAGATTGTGCCTCAACAGGCGACGGTTCTGGAAATGATGGCGCTCACAACCGTGAGTTCTTGCATCGCTTGCAGTGCAGAAACTGCGCGTCCGGCCCGTTTGTGCACAGGGCCGGACGCAGAGGCCTACGGCCAGCGCGGCGAGATGCGAATCAGGTCGAGCCCGCCCAGATCCTGAATCGCGAAGATCGGCGAAGAGGACGGCACTGCGACCACGCCGCGCGCGGGCAATTCAACTTGTCCAAAGCTCGGGCTGGTGAGCCGGGCCAAACCGGCGGCAGCAAACAAGTAGGAGAGGCCGGTCATGTTCTCGCCCGGGCCGGGCAGCGTGGAACTGGACCGCGTGAACTCCACCGGAATGCGCTCCACGCAGAAGTAGCCCTCTTCCACCAGAATCGTCCGGTCAGCCTGCGTACGCGGCGCTACCTTGCCTGCGCGCGTAGTCAGCCGGGTGGCTTCGAGCGACTTCTCCACGTGCAACTCGCGCGGACGGCCGTAGTCGTACATGCGATACGTAATGTCAGAGTTCTGCTGCGTCTCCAGAAGCACGGAGCCGGGCCAGATGGCGTGCACCGTACCCGCGTCCACGTAGACCATGTCGCCAGCGGCCACGTCGAGAACCTGCAGGCTCTGCTCCAAAGTGCCGCCTGAAATCCCGGCGCGCACCTGGTCAAGAGTAACGCCCGGCTTGAGGCCCGCGGCCACCTGCGCACCCGGCTCAGCGCCCAGCACATACCAGCACTCCGTCTTGCCGCGCGGCTGGCCGTACTTCTGCGCCAGGGCGTCGTCCGGATGCACCTGCACGCTCAGCTTTTCGCGGGCAAAGATCACTTTCAGCAGCAGGGGCGAGCCGGAGGCGGGCACACCCTTGCCCAACAGCAGCTCGGGAACCTCGGAAAACAGCGCGCCCAGCGTCTTGCCCGCATGGGCGCCGGTGGCTATAAGACACTCGTCGCCGGTGAGCCAGGCTTCGCCTAGCGGGTCGCCATCGGCGGTACGGTCAAACCAGGGTCGAAGATCACGGGAACCCCACACGCGGGCCACGAAACGGGGTTCAATACGGAAGGGCGAAAGCACTGAAAACACAGCATCTCCATCAACCGGCCTCGGGC
>DCFV01000230.1 GCA_002314435.1 Acidobacteriaceae bacterium UBA1795
CAGCGTCTTGCCGCACTGCACCCCGTCGTGTTTGACTGGATGCCGAAGAAAGGCGGCATGCATGGCGTTCATCCTGGCATTGGACCAGGGGACAACCAGTTCCCGGGCTATTCTTTTCGATGAGGCGGGCGCAATCGCCGCCGTAGCGCAACACGAGTTCGAGCAGTTCTACCCACAGGCCGGCTGGGTAGAGCATGACCCCACCGAAATCTTGACCAGCCAGCTCGCATGCGCAGTGGAGGTACTGGGCAAAGCGGAAGCGCGTCCGCGCGACGTGGCCGCCATCGGCATTACAAACCAGCGTGAGACGGTGATTGTGTGGGAGCGCGAAACGGGACACGCCATTCATCCGGCGATTGTGTGGCAGGACCGGCGGACAGCGGCGCACTGCAGCGCGCTCGAAGAGAGCGGCCTTGGCGACGAGATTTCCAGCCGCACTGGCCTGGTGATTGACCCGTATTTTTCCGCCACTAAAGTCAGGTGGATTCTGGACAACGTGCCCGGCGCGCGGGCGAAGGCCGTGCGCGGCGAACTTGCGTTTGGCACCGTGGACAGCTGGTTGATCTGGCACCTGACCAGCGGCTCGCACCACGTGACGGATGTGACCAACGCCTCGCGCACCCTGCTCTACAACATCGTGAAGGGCGAGTGGGATTCGGAACTGCTGCGCATCTTCGGTATCCCGGAAAGCATGCTGCCACGGGTGGTCTGGTCCAGCGAGCGTGTAGGCGAAGTAACCACCACCCTCGGCCTCGGTGGAATTCCCATTGCCGGCATTGCCGGCGATCAGCAGGCGGCATTGTTTGGCCAGCTGTGCTGGAGCGCAGGCGAGGCCAAGAACACCTACGGCACAGGCTGCTTTCTGCTTCAGAACATCGGCACGCAGTTCATGCGATCGCGGCACCGGCTGATCACCACGCTCGCCGCCAGCGCGCGGCAGCGACTGGAATATGCATTCGAAGGCAGCATCTTTATCGGCGGCGCCGTGGTGCAGTGGCTGCGCGACAACCTGAAGATCATCACCTCATCCACTGAGGTGGAGGCGCTCGCAGCCAGCGTTCCCGATACAGGCGGCCTAGTGTTTGTGCCTGCGTTTGTAGGGTTGGGCGCACCGCACTGGGACCCGCACGCGGGCGGTCTGATGATCGGGTTGCGGCGCGACACCAACCCAGGCCACATTGCACGCGCCGCGCTGGAGAGCATTGCCTTCCAGGTGGCGGATGTTCTGGAAGCGGTCCACAGCGAAACAGGGGCGCCGTTGGGTGCGCTGCGCGTGGACGGCGGCGCAGCCGTGAATGACCTGATGATGCAGTTTCAGGCCGATGTACTGGGCGTGCCCGTGGTACGGCCGCGCGTGACGGAAACCACCGCGCTCGGAGCGGCCTATCTTGCCGGACTGGCCACCGGGTTCTGGCCAAGCCCCGATGCCCTGCGCGCGCAGCGAAGCAGCGATGTGCGCTTTGAGCCGAAAATGAGCATCGGTGAACGAGATGAACGGCGCGCCCATTGGCAGCGCGCGGTAGAGCGGTCGCGGAACTGGACCGAGTAAGAGGAGCAGGCAATGGAACGGAATCAAATGATCAGCCGCGTGCGCGAACGCGCCGCACAGCAAAAGCCGTGGGATATTGCCGTCATTGGCGGAGGGGCTACAGGCATGGGCGTGGCCGTGGATGCGGCTTCACGCGGGCTGGATGTGGTGCTGGTGGAAGGACACGACTTTGGCAAGGGCACCAGCAGCCGCAGCACCAAGCTGGTGCACGGCGGCGTGCGCTACCTCGAACAGGGCAATGTTTCGCTCGTGATGTCTGCGCTCAAGGAGCGCGGCCTGATGCGCCAGAACGCGCCGCATCTGGTGCACGATCTGGCCTTCGTCGTGCCGAACTACTCCTGGTGGGAGGCGCCCTTTTACGGCATCGGCCTCAAGCTATACGACCTGTTAGCGGGCAAGTACGGCTTCGGCGCGTCCAAGATGCTGAGCAAAGAAGAGACGTTACAGCTGCTGCCAGCTCTTGAACCGGAGGAACTGCGTGGCGGCGTCATCTACTACGACGGCCAGTTCGACGATGCTCGTCTGCTGGTGCACCTGGCAATGACTGCTGCCGATCACGGCGCGACGCTGCTGAATTACTGCCCAGCCACCACGCTGCTGCGCGATGCGGAAGGATACGTGAATGGCCTGACCGCACGCGATGAGGAAACAGGCGAAGTACTCACCATCCCGGCGCGCGTGGTGGTGAACGCTACAGGCGTATTCACCGACTCGATCCGGCGCATGGCCGATGCCAATGCTGATCCACTCGTAGTCACAAGCCAGGGAATCCACTTGGTCTTCAATCGCTCGTTTCTGAAGAGCGACACTGCACTGATGGTGCCGCGCACCAGTGACGGACGCGTACTATTTGTGATTCCGTGGCATGGGCATGCGGTGGCCGGCACAACCGACACGCCACTCGACGCACCCAGTTTTGAACCGAAGCCGCTGGATGAAGAAATCGAGTTCATCCTTGAAACCGCAGTGCGCTTCTTTGTGCGGCCCCCCACGCGGGCGGATGTGCTCGCCGTATACGTGGGCCTGCGCCCGCTTGTGAAGGGCGAAGGCAAGACGTCGACGCTCTCGCGCGATCACGTTATTCACGTGGACACGTCAGGCTTGCTCACAATTACCGGCGGCAAATGGACCACCTACCGGCACATGGCCGAGGACTGCGTGGACCACGCCATCACGCTCGGCAAGCTGCGCGAGGAGCCATGCCCCACGCGCGATCTGCACATCCACGGCTACATGAATGATGCCGAGGCGCTGGGCAGTCTCGCGGTTTATGGGTCTGACGCCGCCGCGATCCAGGCGCTGGCACAGGATGCTTGCCTCGCCGCGCAACTGCATCCTGATCTGCCCTATATTGCAGCGGAAGTGGTGTGGGCAGCGCGCAACGAAATGGCACGCACCGTAGAGGACGTGCTGGCGCGGCGCACGCGGGCGCTGTTCCTGAACGCGAATGCAGCCATCGCCATGGCCAAACCCGTCGCGCGCCTGCTGGCCGCCGAACTGGGCCACGACGAAGCATGGATTGCCGCGCAGATTGAGACTTTTCGTGCTCTTGCCGCTCAGTATAGGGTGGTGTAAGAGCAACACGCCCGCGGGAGGTCGCCCATGGAAAAGCAGTGCACACACGCGAAGGATCATTTGAAAAAAGTGAAGCCGCGCACCAAGGGATGCGAGGAATGCCTGCGGAGCGGCGACACCTGGGTACACCTGCGCATGTGCCTGGAGTGCGGCCACGTGGGCTGTTGTGATTCCTCGCCTAACCGCCATGCGCGCGCGCATTTCCACTCGACGCAGCACCCTCTGATCCAGTCCGCCGAGCGTGGCGAAGACTGGCGCTGGTGCTACGTCGACGAAATGTACTTGTAACCGCTAGGCGAGTTTCACTTCGATCGTCTTGCGGTCAGCGTCGAGCCGCACGATCTTGAAGCTGCGAATTTGCCCTGCGCCCAGGGGCTCTGGTTTTGCCGCGGCAGCAGGCGCATTGCCTTGCCAGCGAGCCTTCAACATCGACGACAACGCCGAGAGATCAGCGGCACCCGTTGCGGGTGCCGGGCTCTGCGCTGCGGGCGCTGCCGCCGCGCCGCAGGTGCTGCGAATCCCTTCGCCCAGTTCCACTGTGGCGCTGTTGCCCGTGACATCCACCACGCGACCTGAAACGACATCGCCCATCTTATGCTCGGCAATGTACTCGTCAATGCTGGTGGGAATGAGCTGCTTCATGCTGAGCTTGATTTGGCGCTTGCCGGGGTCGATGGCCAGCACCTGCGCCTTGACCACTTCGCCCGTGCGCAACACATCTTGCGGGTGGTTGATGCGGCGGTCGGCGACAATCTCGCTCACGTGCACCAGCCCCTCAATGCCTTCGGCAATCTGAACAAACGCGCCGAACTTCATCAGCCGGGTCACGGGACCTACCACCTGCGCGCCCACGGGGAACTGTCGCGGCACCTCAGACCACGGGTCGTTCTGTGTCTGCTTCAGGCCGAGCGAGATGCGCCGTTCCTCCAGCTTGATGCCGAGGATGACTGCGTCCACCTGGTCGCCCTGCTTGAGCACCTCGTTCGGGTGGTGCAGCTTTTTGCCCCACGCCATCTCGGAGATGT